>CANQIR010000021.1 GCA_947624095.1 uncultured Bacilli bacterium | reverse complement strand
AACTCCTTCTAATATAATATTTGTTGCGACCGCCAGGAAGCAACAATAATATTAGAAGGAGGACGTTTATGAAAAATGTTCAAATAAACGATATAAAAAGTTTAGCACATACTCAATGGAATTGCAAATATCACATAGTGTTTGCTCCAAAGTATAGACGTAAAGTCTTTTACGAGAGTAAAAGATTAGAAATAGGTCAAATATTAAGGCAACTATGTGAATGGAAAGGAATAACAATAATAGAAGCAGAAGTGTGTCCGGACCATATTCATATGTTAGTCGAAATACCACCAAAATATAGTATATCAAGTGTAATGGGATTTTTGAAAGGAAAAAGCAGCTTGATGATATACCAAAAATGGGCAAATATGCGATATCAATATAGAAATAGAGAATTTTGGTGTAGGGGATATTATGTAGATACGGTAGGAAAAAATACAAAGAAAATAAAAGAATATATAGCGAATCAATTGAAAGAAGATGCACTAAATGGACAAATGACAATGGAAGATTTTGATCCTTTCAAAGGATAGCAAGTAATAGATGCAAGTGGCGGTCGAAAAAGGGCACTTTAGTGCAGGCCAATAATAAAGCCTTTTAGGCGCAAATGAAAAACCACCAGCTAAGCTGGTGGATATTTATTAATTATTCCTTACATACTTTAACTTATTTAGGGGAAGAATAAGATTAAGAATGGAGTGATAACTTGAAGTCGACTGGAGTAATTAAGAAGATGGATGAGTTAGGAAGAATAGTAATACCTAAAGAAATGCGAAGAATTCTTAATATTAGAGATGGGGAAGTACTAGAGTTATTTGTTAGTGATGATAATTTGGTAATGAAGAAACATCAAAGTTTTGAAGGAGTTATTAATAGTATTAAAAGATATGTTGAATTACTTGATGAAGTAAATATTTGTAAGAGTATTGTAGTTGATAAAGAAAAGGTGTTAGTTAGTAATATAGTTAATACTAATGTAGCTATTAGTGATATTGTAAAAAGTTATATTGTTAATCGAGAGGAATATGTTGACGTAGCAAATAATTTAAAATTTGGAGAAGCAGTGAATGGGAAGTATTTATTTTTTTGTCCTTTAATTACCGATTTAGATGTTATAGGGGGAGTAGTATTAGTATTTGATAGAGAAATAGATGAGGAGAAAAAGAAGATGGGAAGATTGATGGCGAAGTTAATTACTAATAGTATTGGAACATTGGGTTGATAAAATAAACTAATTATGATATTATAAGCTCGTATTTAACGAGGAAGAGTTGGGTAAATATTGGGTAATTTAATAGAGAGTTTATGGTTGGTGAAAGTAAACAATTACTGGTATTGAGTATGGAACTTGGAGTTAAAACGGGTAATTCACGTTATGAATAAAGTGTATGATTAGTTCATAAACTAAGGTGGTACCGCGCTTAGGCGTCCTTAGATTTATGGACTTTTTTATTTAGGAGGAATTGAGATGGAAAAGAAATATGCAATTACAACGGCGATAGCTTATACTTCAGGGAAGCCTCATATTGGGAATACATATGAGATTGTTTTGGCTGATGCGATAGCAAGATTTAAAAGATTACAAGGGTATAAAGTATATTTTCAAACTGGAACTGATGAACACGGGGAGAAGATTGAGTTAAAAGCAAAAGATGCTGGAATTACACCACAAGAATATGTAGATAATGTAGCAGGAACTATTAAAAATATCTGGGATTTAATGAATACTAGTTATGATAAATTTGTTAGAACGACAGATAAACATCACGAAGAAATAGTCCAAAAGATATTTAAGAAAATGTATGATAAAGGGGATATTTATAAGGGAGAATATAAGGGATTATATTGTACTCCTTGTGAGTCATTTTGGACGGAATCACAATTAATAGATGGTAAATGTCCTGATTGTGGTAGAGAAGTTAAGATGGCTAGTGAGGAAGCTTATTTCTTTAAATTAAGTAATTATCAAGATAGATTAGTGGAATATATTGAAACACATCCGGAATTTATTCAACCAGAAGCAAGAAAGAATGAGATGTTAAATAATTTTATTAAACCGGGATTACAGGATTTATGTGTTTCTAGAACATCTTTTAAATGGGGAATACCAGTTACTTTTGATCCTAAACATGTAGTGTATGTATGGCTTGATGCTTTGACTAATTATATTACTTTTATGGGTTATGATCCGGATGGTAGTGGTGAAAACTTTAATAGTTGGTGGCCTTGTGACTTACATTTAATAGGTAAAGATATTATTCGTTTTCATACAATTTATTGGCCTTGTTTCTTATGGAGTTTAGATTTAGATTTGCCTAAGCAAGTATTTGGACATCCTTGGCTTTTAATGGGTAATGATAAGATGAGTAAAAGTAAAGGAAATATTTTATATGCGGATGACTTAGTTAAGACTTATGGAGTTGATGGAGTAAGATATTATGTATTACACGAAATTCCATTTAGTAATGATGGAAATATTACGGATGAGTTATTGACGGAAAGATATAATTCGGATTTAGCTAATGTATTAGGTAACTTAGTAAATAGGACTATTTCAATGAGTAAGAAATATTTTGAGGGAGTTGTAACTAATACTAAGGTAAATGAGGAAGTTGATAATAATTTAATTAGTTTAGCAGAGTCTTTAGCAGATAGAGTAAGTGAAAAGATGGATGAATTACACGTAGGAGATGCTTTAGAATTAGTAATGGATATGGCTAAAGCTTGTAATAAGTATATTGATGATACTGCACCTTGGGCTTTAGCTAAGGATGAAAGTAAGAGAGAAAGATTACAAACTGTTTTATATAATTTAATAGAATCAATTAGAATTATTGCGGTTTTATTACAAGCTTTCTTACCAGAAACTAGTGAAAAGATTTTTAAACAAATAAATGCTAAAGAATGGAGTTTAGATTCTACTAAGACATTTGGAGTTTATAAATCAGGAACAATTGTTAATGAGCCAGAAGTTTTATTTGCAAGGATTGATAATAAATAATGAAATTAACGGATACACATTGTCATATCTATAGTGAATATTATGATGATATAGCAGAAGTTTTAAAAAAGAGTAGGGAATTGGGAGTAGAGCGGTATTTTAATTGTGCTTGTGATGGTAAATCAATGCGGGAAGTATTAGATTTAGCTAAAGTTTATTCTGATTTAATACCAGTTATTGGAATTCATCCAGAAGTGGTTGATACTTATACGGAAGAAGATATGGAGTTTTTGAAAAGTCATATAAGTGATAATAATGTGGTAGCTATGGGAGAGATTGGTTTAGATTATCACTATACGAAAGAAAATAAAGATAAACAGATTGAGTTATTAAGAAAACAATTAAAAATAGCAGAAGATGTTAATAAGCCAGTAATTATCCACAGTAGGGAAGCTACTAATGATATGATAGAAATTCTTAAGGATTATAAGGTTAGGGGAGTAATTCACGCTTTTAGTGGTAGTTTAGAGACAGCTAAAATTTATATTAAGATGGGATTTTTACTTGGTATTGGGGGAGTTATTACTTTTAAGAATTGTAATTTGAAAGATGTAGTCAAAAATATTGGACTAGAACATATAATATTAGAGACGGATGCACCATATTTGGCACCGGTTCCTCATAGGGGAGAAACAAACATTCCAGGATATACGGCACTTACGGCAGAATTTGTAGCGAATTTAAAAGGAGTTAGTTTAGAAGAACTTACAAAAATTACCAATGAAAATATAAGGCGGATTTTTGACAAATAATATGTGATATGCTAGAATGAATTTGTATTCGAGGTGAAAAGATGAAAAAAACATTGTTACAGAAATGTAGCAGAATAGTGCGAATTTTTGTAATTATATTTTTAGTAGTATTTGTACAGTCGGGCTCTAATACACCAGAAGTTAAAATTGAAAATGATAATTTAAATAAAACAATAAATTTAACCGCTATGGCGTTGAAAGTTAAAGAGGATATTGCTAATGATTTATATTCAGCTAAAGATACTTTTGTTGGGGATTTAACAGGGTATGGAGCAGATTGTCCATTATGTAGTGGAAAGCTAGCTTGTATGCCGGAATTAGATGTCTTACACGGGAATGTTAATTATGTAGATAGTACCTATGGTAATGTTAGGATTGTTGCTTCTTCAAGAAATCTAGCTTGTGGAACGATTGTTAGATTTAATAGTGCAAGAATAAGTGATGAACCAGTAGTGGCAATTGTCCTTGATCGTGGAGTTTTAGGAAAGGCATTGGATTTGTTAACACCTAGTGAAGAATATGCTGGTAAGTATGTTGGTAGACAAGAAATTACTTACGATGTATTAAGAAATGGATGGGGAGAATAATCTCCCTTTTTTGAGGTATTTATGGAAAAGTTTAATTATAAGAAAAGTTTAGGTCAGAATTTTTTAAAGGATGAGAATATTCTTAAGAAGATAAAGGATAGTGTTTTGGTTGGTCCTAATGATTTAGTATTAGAAATAGGTCCAGGTAGTGGGGCTTTAACAAAGTATTTAAAAGAGTATGGAGCCGATGTTATTTGTTTTGAAATTGATGAGCGAGTTAAACCTTTTTTGGATCAATTAATTGATGATAAAACTAGGGTGGTTTATCAAGATTTTTTACAAGTAAAGATTAAGGATTATATTAATAAAGATTATGATAATATCTATGTAATTGCTAATCTGCCGTACTATATTACGACACCTATTATTAAAAAGATAATTGATAGTAAGATTAAAGTGGCGAAGATGATATTGATGGTTCAGGATGAGGTAGCTGATAGATTTACATCATTACCAGGCAATAGAAGTTATGGTTCAATTACTGTGTATTTAAATTATTATTTTAAGGTTAAAAAGTTATTTAAAGTAAGTAGAAATGCTTTTGAGCCAGTACCTAATGTAGATAGTGCAGTCATTAGTTTAGAATCACTTGATAAGCCTTATGAGGTTAAGGATGAAGAAAAATTCTTTAAGTTAGTTAATGATGCTTTTAGATTAAAGAGAAAGACTTTAAAGAATAATTTAAAGGATTATGATTTTGAGAAGATTTTGGCGGTATTGATGAGGTATGGTTTAGGAGTTAATGTTAGAGCTGAGGAGTTAGGGATAGAGATATTTATAGAGATAGCTAATCAGATTTAGGGTGCTAATATAGCACTTTTTTTCATATAATTTAATGGTGATGTTATGGATATAGAGGTAGGAGATTATGTAACAAGAAATAGTTATAATAATGATACTACTTTTTTAGTGATTAAAATTGAGAATGATAATTATTATTTAAAGGGAGTAGATATTAGGTTATATGCTGATGCTCCTTTGGAAGATTTAGTGAAAGTTGATAGAGTTGTTGAAGATGAAGATTTTATTGAAAGAGCTACTGATGATTTAAAATTAGATAGAAGTGAGTTTTTCTATTTGCCGGCTAAGATATTACATATAGATGGAGATGCAGATTATTTAGAAAGGTGTTTGAAATTTTATAAGGATGCTAATGTAATGGCAATAGGGAGAACGATTAGGGAAGATAAGATTGCTAGTGAGTTAAAAAAGTTATTAGAAGATTATCGACCTGATGTTTTAATAATTACGGGTCATGATGCTTATTACCGGAAGGAAGGGAATATTGAAGATTTAAAAAGTTATAAGAATACGAAAAATTTTGTTGATGCAGTTAGGGTGGCAAGACAATATGAGAAAAGTCACGATAAGTTAGTGATTATTGCTGGCGCTTGTCAAAGTAATTATGAGGAGTTAATAAAAGCAGGAGCTAATTTTGCTAGTAGCCCAAAACGGGTGAATATTCACGCTTTGGATCCAGCAATAATTGCGACGACTATTTCACTTACGGAAAGAAATAAAGAAATAGATTTAATTAATTTACTTAGTAAAACAAAATATGGTAAGGATGGGATGGGTGGAATTCTTTGTAATGGTTTAATGTATGTCGGTTATCCAAGATAGATAGGGGGATTTATGTTAGAGGAAATTAAAACTAAAATACGAAATAATCTAAATAGGGAAGTGCGAGTTGTAGTTAATGGAATGCGTAATCATAAAGAGGTCTTTAATGGGGTTTTAAGTAAGGCTTTACCAAATGTTTTTGTGGTTACAAGTCGAGGTTTAAATAAAACTTTTAGTTATGCAGATGTTTTAATTGGTGATGTTGTTGTTTCTTATAAGTAAATAATAGTTGATTTACAGAAAAATTTGCTATAAAATATAGATAAGTTGAAAGACTTTAGAGGGAGTGTAATGTATGGAAGTTACATCAGTTAGTGTACGTAGAGTTGAAAAAGAAGGATCTCGTATGAAAGGAATTGCATCAGTAGTGCTAGATAATTCATTTGCTGTACACGATATTAGAATTATAGAAGGAGATAATGGATTATTTATTGCTATGCCTAGTAGAAAAACAGCTACTGGTGGCTATAGAGATATTGCACATCCTATCAATCCTGATATGAGAAAAACATTACAAGATGCAATTATCAATGAATTCAACAATACTTCTGTAGAAGAACCTGCTGAATAGAAATGATAAATTAGAACTCCTACGGGAGTTTTTTTATGGCAAAATATAAGTAACTTTTTTGAATAAGAAAGGTGGACGAGCATATAATGTGGTAGGAGGCTAGAGAGATGAATAGTAATAGTAAGGGAATTGAAAATTTAATAACTAGTAATCACGAATTTAAAGTTACGGATAGAGCACAGATATTTATGACAGGAATTAAGAAGATTAATAGTTTTGATAATGAGGAATTTTTAATGGAGACAACTATGGGGATTGTATTATTAAAAGGTAGTGGTTTAGAAATGGTTAAATTAGATACGCATGATGGACATGTTTCTATTAAAGGAACGATAAATAGTATTACTTATATTGATGATAAAAATGGAGGCAAAGAGGAAGGCATATTCTCAAAGTTATTTAAATAATGGACTATAAGATACAATTATTATCATTTTTAGCTTCATTTGGTTTTGGGATGATAATGGCAATAGTTAATCAAGTATTTTTAATATATGTTAAAAATAAATATTTAGTAATCAAATATTTATTAGCTACATTTTTAGCTTTTGATATAGCAATGTTTTATATGGCATTAATGTATAAAATAAATGAAGGGGTAGTACATATTTATTTTATTATGGTAATGTTTATAGGAGTATATTTTGGTAATAAAGTAAATATTTTGTCAATTTTGCAAAAGTTAAAGCAAGTTTGTTGTAGGCGGAAAAAGTAAATGATATAATTGAAATAGTAGAAAGTGGGTGAAGATGTGTGAGTAAGCCTTGTAAAAGACGCTTAATGGTGGAATTAGGAGTTATTATATGTTTAATTGCGGCGATAGTTTTTTCGACTTATGGTAATTGGAAGACTATTATGAATAATAAAGCAGAAGCAAAAGAACTAGATGGTGAATACACATCTTTACTAGAAGAGGAAAAAATTAAAAAGAGCGAAGAAACAAAATTACAGGATGATGAGTATTTGGCTAGATATGCAAGAGAGAAATATTATTATTCAAAAGGTGATGAGTTAATTATTCGAATTTTGGATGATGATAGTGATGAATAGCAACTGTAAAGTTGTTTTTTTTTATGGGGTATTTTATAATTGAGGAGGTAGAGTTTTTAGTAAGGATGTGAGTTAATGGGAGACTTAAAAGTAAGGCTGGCGGCGCCATTACAACCTGATAGTATTGTGGATGGAGAAGGCATAAGAACAGTTATATGGTTTCAAGGATGTAGTCACGATTGTCCTGGTTGTCATAATCCAGAAAGTCATGATTTTAATGGGGGATTTGAAGCACGGGTAAAAGATATTGAAGAAGAAATAGAGAACTTGGAATATCAAGATGGTATTACTTTTTCAGGAGGAGATCCAATGTTTCAGCCGGAAGCTTTGTTAGAACTGTTAAAAGCTGTACATCGAAATAAGTTAGATTCGTGGGTTTATACAGGATTTACTTATGAACAAATATTAAAAATGAGTGAAGAAAAACCAATATATAAAGAAATTCTTGAGAACATAGATGTCTTAGTAGATGGGCGTTTTGAAATGGCGAAAAAGAGTTTTGAGGTAATGTTTAGAGGTAGTACAAATCAAAGAGTAATAGATGTTCCAGCTTCTTTAAAGAGTAATGAGGTAGTATTAGTTGAAAAATATATATGGCGAGTTTGAAAGAGTTAAAACACCGGAAGAATTAATGGACTTTATGAATAAGTATATTACATATGGGTTAGTAGTGGATGGTAAAGCATATACAGGAGCAGATGAAGATAAATTTGAGGAAGCTTGTAAAAACAAGTGGCGTTTAGCAATTGATGATGAGTTAGTAAGCCTTGGTTATGGACATTGTTTTGATCAAGTTGAATTAGAAAGATATTGGTTTAAGAGTCACGGCTATGAAGTGAGAACTTTCTTTATTTGGTTTCAGTTAGATTACCCGAATACTTATTCAATGCATACTTATTTAGTTTATCAAGATGGTGGTTTATGGAAATGGTTTGAACATTCTGATTATCATAATAGAGGAATATATACTTTTAAAACTTTAGATAAAGCAGTTAGTTATCAAAGAAATAAACATATTGAAAGTAATGGTAAGCGAAATAAAGTTAGCGAAGAAGAGTTAAAACATTTAAAAATATATGAATATGCAAATCCTAGAAAAAAATTAAACTTTAACGAATTTATAGATTATATAATGGAGACAGGAAGATCTTGGGAAATTAAGGAATAAGTAAAAAAGAACACGGAAGTGCTCTTTTAATTTGTCGGAATTTGATTAATAATATTTTGATGTTCTGGACTACCGAGATAGCTTTTAGGTAAGGTAGTATAATTAGTTAAGTATTTGGCTTTTAAAGTTAGAATTTTAGTGACGGATTCGTCGATTCGCGATTCGGAGATTGCACCGCTTTGAACGGCATTTTTAATAATATTAACGGCACTACTACAAGATGTTGGCATTAGTAATAAATCTACGCCAGCATTGATGGCATTAATTAATATTTCGGATTCAGAATAAGTATTAGTTAAGGCTTTCATATTTAAACCATCAGTAACAACTAAGCCGTGGTAGTTAAGTTCGTTTTTTAAAAAGTCAGTGACTATTGTTTTAGATATACTAGCTGGCATGTTGTTCCCGGAAAGGGAAGGAACTGATAGGTGACCGACCATAATTACTTCGGCACCACTATTAATAGTATCGATAAATGGTACTAAGTCAGTATTAAGTAATTCTTCTTTGGATTTAGTAATAATTGGTAAAGTGTTATGGGAATCTTTGGCGGTACTACCATGACCAGGGAAGTGTTTATAAACAGGTATTACACCACTATTTTGAATACCTTGGCCTAAAGCAATGCCCATTTGGGAAACTAAGGTTTTGTCAGTTCCAAAACTACGATTACCAATGACAGTATTATTGGGATCATAGATGACATCTAATACTGGAGCAAAGTCCATATTAACACCGATTGTTCTTAACTCTTCGGCAATGACAGTTCCAACATTATTAGCTAGGGTGATGTTACCTGTTTTACCTAAGTCTTCCATACTAGGAATAGTGGTAATATTAACATCATAGTAGTTTTTAAAGCGTTGGACTTTGCCACCTTCTTGATCCATAGAAATAAACATTGGAATAGATGCTGTGCTTTGGATATCGTTAATTAAAGTCACAGTTTGGTTATAATTAGATAAGTTATTAGCAAAGAGTATGAAGCCACCTGGTTGGTAAGTCTTTAATTCTTCACGAAATTCATTAGATAGGGTGGTACCGCTTTGAGAAATAATTAACATTTGAGCGATTTTTTGTTCTAAAGTTAGAGAACTAATATCTGGAATAGTGGAACTTGGTTTTTCTGGTGTACTTGGTTTTTCGGGAGTACTTGGGAGTTCTGGTTGACTTGGTTCTTCTGGCTGACTAGGTTCTTCTGGTTGGTTAGGATTTTCTGGTTCGTCATTCTTCTCTTTTTCCGATTCTTGGGAAGAATTATTTGCGGTTTCTTGAATATTAGGATTTTGTGAGCTAGAAGCATTTTTAACTGTTTTGACAACAAAGAAAATTGTAAATATAGATATAACAAGAAGAGAGATTACAGATATAATTATATATTCTTTTTTCAAAGTATCACCTACTATACAAAAATATTGTACTCTTTTTTAAGTAATTTATCCATAATAGAATAGGAGATAAGTGTAAAATAAACTCTTTTAATTTTAATTAATTTATCATATAATAAAGGACTGGTGGTGAAGGTATGGCATTTTTAAGTTGTGAAGATGTTAAATATGCTTATGGTAAATATCAAGTGTTAAATAACATTAGCTTTAATGTGGCCAAACCTTCAAATGTAGCTATTATAGGTAATGCTGGTAGTGGAAAGACAACTTTACTTAAATTGATTAATGGTAGTTTATTTGGTAGTGGGAAGATTACGGTTAATGATGAAGTAGTGAATATAGTAACTTTAAAAGATATTAAAAAGAAAGTTAGTTTAATCTTAGATGATGATATTTATGTACGTAATAATGTTTTGGAACTATTAAAGCAACCTTTTACTAATTTAATTTTAAAACCTAGTGAAGTTAATAATAAATTAGAAGAAGTTATTGATTATTTTAATTTAGAGGGAATTATTGAGGAAGATATAGATGATTTAAAAGTAAGTGATAAATATTTAATAAAAATTATTGCGGGGATTATTACTAAACCAGATATAGTATTACTTGATGATGTTATTGGGTATTTAACTAACGATGATAAAAAATTGGTGTTTAAATATTTAAAGAAGGAAAAAATTAACTTCGTTATGGTAACTAGTGAAATGGAAGAAGTAATAAATGCGGATTATTTAGTAGTTTTATATAATGGGAGTGTTGCTATTGAGGGGAATACTTTAAGTGTTTTAAAAGAAGAGAAAATATTAAGACGGTTAGGTTTTAATTTACCTTTTTATATTGATTTATCTATTCAACTTGGATTATATGGAGTTATAGATGGAACATATTTAAATAAGGAAGATATGGTGAAAGCAATATGGAAATAGAATTTAATGAACTGTTATATGCTCAGAATAATAATATTAATGAGGGGAAAATATATTTAAATGAGATAAGCTATAAGTTTAAGAGTGGACATATATATGGTTTAGTTGGCGATGCCAATGAAGTTGTTGGTAAGTTAGTGGTATTAGATAAAAGACCAACTAAAGGGGAATTAAAAGTTGATGGAGTTGTGATTAAGAAGACAGCAAAGATTGATAATATTGATGAAATAAAGAGGGGTTTAGTATATATTGATTTTAGTGCTAAGTATAAGTTTGCAAAGGAAAGTTTTTTAGATGAATTAAGATTTTTACTAGATAGTAGAAGAATTAGTAAGGATGTTAAAAATTATGCTCTTAATTCTTTAATAATGGTGGGACTTGATGAAAGTTATTTAGAGAGAAATTTATGGGATTTATCAACATCAGAAAGTAAGAAAGTGTTATTAGCTTTAAATTTATGTTTAAATCCGAAAGTAATGGTTATTAAAGATTTAGAGTATGGTTTAGTTTATAAAGAAAGAGTTAAATTAAAAAGATTACTTTTAAAATTAAAGACAAGATATAATAAGATGATATTTGTAATATCAAGAAATGTGGAATTTTTATTTGATTTAGTTGATAAGATTTTGATATTTAATAAGGGTGAGTTAGTTCTTGATGGAGATAAAGATGATTTTTATAATGAAGTTCTTTATGAATATTTAGATAAACCAAAGATTGTAGAGTTTATTAAATATGCTAATAGTAAGAATCATAATATATTACCTTATACAGATAATAAGGAACTTTTAAAAGGAATATTTAGGGATGTGGAATATTAAGTAGGTGATATGATGCGTTATCTAATTAAGTTTAGTTATGATGGTAGTAAATTTAATGGGTTTCAGAGTTTAAAGAGTAATGATGCGGTACAGAATAAGTTGGATGAAGCTTTGTCGGTAATTAATAAAGCTCCGGTACATTGTAAGGGAGCGGGTAGAACTGATAGAGGTGTGCATGCTTTAGGTCAAAAGTGTCATTTTGATTTAGATATCAATATACCTCCTAAAA
>CANQIR010000020.1 GCA_947624095.1 uncultured Bacilli bacterium | reverse complement strand
GAGACGAAGTTGAGTTTATCTTGACCCTTGCTTTTTAGATTTCATTAACTACAATTTTTTATTTCAAACAAAGCTTGCCTTTGTTTGTTACCTATCAATTAATTAAAAACTGACATTTCTAAAAAATCTTAACAGTAGGTTGTTTTCTGAGAGAAAATTGTTGACTTTTGACGATAAGACGAGTTGATTTTCATAAGTAAGAAAGTTATCACTTGATGGAAGAGAGGAAATATCAAGAATTTTTACTTGTTCTTGAGTGGCAATAGTGGATAACTCATTATTTATTAACATAGTATCGAAATTAGGAATTTGATAATAGTTGATTAGAAGAATATTTTTGTTATATTGCTTGATTGTGGTGATTAGTTGTTGATAATCGGTAAGAAAATTGTTAATGATGTCTTCTATATTTACTTTAGCTTCATTTTGACTAATTATTTCTTCTAAACCGATAGAGAGGATGATATACTTGGATTCTTTCAACAAATGTTGAGCTTTGGTGGATAGTAGTTCTTCGTTATTGTTGATAGCATTTTGAAAATCATTAAGATGAAAATTATGCGTTTGAAGAACTTGAAATTTAGTATTAGGATTTTGACTTATTAACTCGTCAGTAAAATTATATGCTATTTTTTTATCACTTATTCCGGAAGTGAAGCTGTCAGTAACAATAAGAATAGTTTTATCATTATGATAAGTTAATTTATACGTAATAAAAACTATGAGGATTAAAAGGATTAATAAAAAGAGTTTTTTCATAATATCACCATTAAAAAAAGTAGATTACTCTACTATTTTATTTCTTCGATGGTTATTTTAGCACCAACATTGGTTAATTTTTCGACGATATTTTCATAGCCTCTTAAGATATGGTCAACATCTTCAACAATAGTTTGGCCTTCGGCGATTAAGCCAGCTAGAACCATACAAGCGCCAGCTCGTAAGTCGGTTGCTGTAACAGTTGTTCCTTTTAAAAGCGATGGACCAGTTATTTTTGCTAAACGATTAGTTCCTGTAATGTTAGCACCTAAGGAATTTAGATATGGAATATGACCCATACGGCTTTCGTAAATAGTTTCTTCGACGATAGAGGTTCCCTTACACTGAGTTAATAATGCAGTAAATGGTTGTTGTAAGTCAGTAGCAAAGCCGGGATAACCTAGTGTTTTTACATTAATAGGTTTTAAATTAGCAGTTTGGCTGATGATTATATTGTCATCATTAATTGTCATATTGACGCCCATTTCTTTTAATTTATTAATTAAAGCATCAATATGTTCAGGAATAATATTATTGATACAAAGATTATTACCAATTAAAGCACCAGCGATAACATAAGTACCGGCTTCAATACGATCAGGGATGGTTTCAATAGTAGCACTATGAAGATATGGAACACCAGTAATAGTTATTTTACTAGTTCCAGCACCACTTATTTTAGCTCCCATATTATTTAAAAATGTAGCTATATTAACTATTTCTGGTTCTTTAGCAGCATTTTCAATGACTGTTTTTCCAGTAGCTTTAACACTAGCTAGAAGGGTATTAACAGTGGCCCCAACACTTGGCATATCTAGATAAACTCTAGCTCCTTTTAATTCGTCAGCATAAATTGTATATTTATTACCTTCTTCAATAACCGTGGCCCCTAGAGCGCGGTAGCCTTTTAAAGTCTGGTCGATTGGTCTTGCACCAATATTGCAACCGCCGGGAAAATACATTTCAACTTTTTTATATTTTCCTAATAAAGATGACATAAAGTAATAAGAAGCTCTTAATTTTTTAGAAATACTTTCGGGAATTTCTTTATTATCGATATTTCGGCTATTGATAATTATACTATTATCTTCTTTACTTATAGAAGCTCCTAGATATTCTAATATCTCTTCTAAGGCTGCTATATCAGATATATTGGGGACATTGTCAATTCTTACTTCTTCGTCACATAAAATAGAGGCAGGTATAAGCGCAACAGCGCTGTTCTTGGCGCCACTAATGGGAATTGTGCCAGTTAGTTGATGGCCACCTTCAATAATCATTCTTTTCATAAGTTCACTATCCTTTAGGAGGAAGACTCCTTTAATATATTCCATGCTTAAATTAATAATTTGTGATTCCACTTTAACTATATAATGGAAGATTTGGAAAGTCAATCTATGAAGTCAAATATTTACATTAAATGGAGGATAGCAGTGGCTAAAAGAAGAATTATACCTAGTATGGTAGCATATTTACCTATTTTATCTTCGGTATATTTACCAATTGTTAAACCTAAATAGGTGAAGGAAAAACTACATAAGGAGAATATAGTAGTAGCGAGGAACACATTATGAGTGATAGCTGGAAGACCTAAGCCAGTAGAAAAGGAATCTAGACTGACGGCGATAGCAAAGAGGAAAATTCCAGAGAAATTTAATTCAATATTAATTTCTTCATCTTTAAAATAATCGATTAATAATTTTATAGCGAGAACTATAAGAATAACACTTAATAAGTAGTTAGAATTAATATTGAAGTTAGTTATCATTTTACTACCTAACAATAAACCTAATAAGGGCATAAAAAAGTGCATAATACCAACTAGAAGACTAATATATTTAGTTTCATTTTTAACGATATTTAAAGCTCCAATAGATAGAGAGATAGAGAAAGTATCCATACTTAAACCAATGCCAATAAGTAAAAGACTAGCTAATTCACGCATAAAAAAGCCTCCTAATAAATTGTATTAAGAAGGCTTAAATTATTGCATATATTTTTTTAAGATTTCTTTAGTATATAATTGATAGGTTACATCATCTGTATTATTATTTTCGGCTTCTAAAAGACATAGAGGAGGGAAGAGAACGCACCACCAATTATCGCCTTTGGCTTGACCTAAAGATATTACTAATGATTCGTAATCGCCAGCAGCATAGGTTACACCTTTAAATTCTTTAGTTGGGAAATAGTTATTACCATAATTAATTTGATAATCTGTAGTATATTTTTCGATAATGGGTTTTAGGGTTTGTTCGCTAGCTTGGATTTGGGCACGGGCTTCAGTTACGCTATTGACATTTTGGGTGGTTTTAATTAATTCAGGGTATAAATCGTGAGCAATTTGCATTTTGGTAGTTTGGTCGATAACGCTATTACTATTGGCAATAATTCGAAAACGGATAGCATTATCGGGAATTATTATTTCATCTTGAGAAGTACGACTTATTAAAATTATAGTTAAGATAGCTAATATGATTACAATTTTTTTCATTTAAAAATATCACCTACTTTATAATGAGTGATATTTTAAGTTTTTATACAAAATTATTAAAGATAAATAAATAACGATCTTTATTAGCTAAATCAGTATGGAAAATATATTTAGAATTAGGAAAATATTTGCAAACTAATTCTGTTAAAGCCTTTTTTTGATAAGCTCCTATTTCTAAAGCAATTAAACTTTGGGGTTTTAGATAATTTTTAGCTTCCTTAAATATTCTTTCATAAATAGCTATGCCGTGATTATCGGCATATAAAGCGATAGCTGGTTCATTATCCTTAACGATGTCTTCTACTTCATCTTCATAGGCAACATAAGGTGGATTACTAATAATTACTGCAAATTTTTCAGTTACATTGGTAAATAAATCACTATTAATAAAATTTATTTGGACATTATTAAGTTTAGCGTTTTTCTTAGCAACTTCTAAAGCTTCTTTAGAGATATCAATAGCAGTAACATTACATTCGAGTTCTTTTTTTAAAGTGATAGCAATGCAGCCACTACCGGTACCGATATCTAAGATATTGGGATTTTTTAGATTAGATTCTTTTAAATAATTAATAGTTTTTTCGACTAAGCCTTCGGTTTCAAACCTGGGGATAAGTACAGAGTTATTAACATAGAAATCGTAACCATAAAAGTTAGTAGTTCCTAATATATACTGAACTGGTTCTCCAGCTGCTAAACGTTTAAGATTTTCTTGGAGTTTAGACTTAGGGGAATATTTTTTTAGATACTCGTAATTATTCATTATTCGCCTTCAAGTTTTAATCTTTGATCTTCAGCGATTAAGGCTTCAATTATTGGATCTAGATAGCCATCCATAACGCGGTCCAATTCCATAATGGTAAAGTTGATACGGTGATCGGTAACTCGATTTTGGGGATAGTTGTAAGTACGAATCTTTTCAGATCTATCACCAGTACCGATTTTATTTTTCCGCATAGAACCGACTTCTTGTTCTTGACGTTGTTGCATTTCGTCGTGAAGTTTGGCTTTTAAGACATTCATTGCTCTTTCTTTGTTTTTAATTTGACTACGTTCGTTTTGACAGGTTACAACTATACCAGTAGGAAGGTGAGTTATACGAACAGCTGAGTCAGTAGTATTAACGTGTTGGCCACCGGCTCCACTGGAACGATAAACATCGATTTTTAAATCGGATTCTTTAATCTCGATATTAACTTCTTCAACTTCTGGCATCACTAAGACTGTAGCAGTAGAAGTATGAACACGTCCTTGAGTTTCGGTAGTTGGAACACGTTGAACACGATGAGAGCCACTTTCAAATTTTAATTTTGAGTAAACGTTTTCGCCTTTAATAAGACATTCGATTTGACTGAAGCCACCACTTGTACCTTCAATGGAGTTTAAGACTTCTAATTTCCAGCCATTTTTTTCGGCATAGTAGTTGTACATTCTAAATAAATCACCAGCGAAAATATTAGCTTCATCGCCGCCGGCAGCACCACGAATTTCCATAATGACATTCTTGCCATCATTTTTATCTTTAGGAATTAGCATTATTTCGAGTTCTTGGTTTATATTTTTTATTTCTTCGTGTAATCTATCGACTTCTAAGACTGCCATCTCGTGCATTTCTGGATCTTCAACCATATCTTTAGCTTCTTCTAACTCTTTTTCCGCTTTTTGGAGTTCAGCATATTTTTTGACTATATCTTCTAATTCTTTTTGCTCTATAGATAGTTCTTTTAAGCGGTTAAAATTAGAAATTACTTCTGGTTTAGTTAGTTCTTCACTAATTTCTTGATATTTAGCAGTAATATTTTCTAATCTTTCTTTCATAATAAATCCTTTCTAGAATTATTAGACTATATCTGGAGCTTCTTCATCTTCTTCATCTACGACAACTAAATCTTGAAGATCATCATCTGTTGGATCATCAGTATCATCGTTATCATAGAATATTTCTTCATCGTCGTTTTCTTCAGCATCAAAGTCTTCTTCATCTTCGTCTTCTAATGCTTCGTTTAATAATTCTTCTTCATCTTCTTCATCCATTATTATTTTAGCTGTGTGTTTGCTTTTTAAATCCCATGAACCATCTTCTAACATCACAAATCTTTGGTCAGTAGATAATAATTCAAAGAAATCGCCAATTTGGGAAAGATATGCCTCATCACTTAGTTGATATAAATCAGCAACTTTGCGGAATAATTCGTTGATCTTCATTTTCTTTTTTTCTTCGGTTAAAATCATAAAAGCAATATCGTCATAAGACATAGCATTAATTTCAGCTTGAGTGTAATCTTTAATTTTCATATAAAATACCTCCTAAATTAATTACATTTTGCTTGGAATTTTTATTACTAATAAATCCAACATATCTTTGATTATATTATTAGATAATTTTAATATATATAACCAGTCTTCTTTATTATTTAAATCTTCTAAATTATTTATATGATTAGTTTGATAAAATGTATTAAGTAAAACACATAAATCATATAGATAATTTGCAATATATGAAGGACTGCGATAAGTATAAGCATTATTTAGATAATTTGCAAGCTTTATTATATGTAATCTTAAATTTCTGTCAACTTCGTTATAAATATTATCAGTTAGTTTACTTGGTTTTAAGGCATTTTCTTGCAATATTTTATTAAATCTTAAATATGTATATAAAATGTATGGTCCGGTCTTACCTATAACCTCAGAGAATTTGGCAATATCAAAAATATAGTCTTTTTCTCGATTGTTTTGTAAGTCGGCGAATTTAATAATAGCATTGGATATGATATCAATATCATTGGGAGATAATTCTTGATTAGTCTCTTTAATATTTTTAAAAGTTTCTTTGACTTCGTTAAATAAGTCAGTTAATTTAGGAGCTTGGCCACTACGAGTTTTATATGGTTTACCATCACTACCATTTACTGTGCCGAAAGTTAGATGTTCTAATTTGGTATGGGGAGTTAAACCGGATTTTTGACAGACATTAAAGACTTGTTCAAAATGAAGACTTTGACGAGAGTCAGTTAAATATATGATATTATCGGGATGAAAATCTTGCATTCTTTGATAGATAGTAGCTAAATCAGTAGTACCATAAAGATAAGCTTGATTACTTTTTTGATAAAGAAGAGGAGGAAGATTAGTTTCCGGAGTAAGGTTAGCATCAATAATTAGAGCACCTTCGCTAAGTTTTAATAAATTTTGTTTTTCTAAATAAGCGGTTAATTGAGGAATATATTTATAGGCATCGGATTCACCGTACCAGTAATCAAAGTCAACATCGATAAATTTATAAAGATTTTTGATATCATTACTGGATACTTCACAAATTTTAGTCCAATAAGTACGATATTCTTCGTTACCATCTTGAAGTGCTTTAGTAATTGATGCACATTGTTCTTTAATATTTTCGTCTTCTTTGCAAATGCCACTAATAGTAGGATAGATTCTCTCTAAAATAGAAAGATTGATATCTTGTGGAGAGATATTTTCTTGTTTTAAGCCATAAATAACTTGACCGATTTGAAGACCGATGTCCCCAAAATGGACATCGCTAATAACCTTATTATTGTAGTATTTTAAAATTCGTTTAATAGATTCACCAACAATAGCACTTCTTAAATGACCAACATGAAGAGGTTTGGCAATATTAGGCCCACCATAGTCAATAACCATTGTTTTGGGTTCTGTAAGTTGTAAGCCATACTTAGGAGTATCACACATATATCTTATTTCGGTATTAATTGCTTCATTAGATAGGGTGAAGTTTATAAAACCAGGTGCTAAACATTCGCATTTACTTAAAAGATTATTTTCTGGAAGATTAGCAATAATATTTTCGCCAATCTGGAGAGGAGAAGTATGCAAGGTTTTAGCCAGGCGAAAAGCACCATCATATTGATAATCACATAAATCTTTACGATTAGATTCAATTACATTAATATTATCGGTAGGATATTGTAGTTTGGTTAGGGATTCAGTTATTAAAGCAGTTAATTTATCGATAAGCATTATTTATCACTTTCTTTCTATGATTATTTTATTAAGGGAATTTTTAGAAGCAAGTTGATATTCGTAGATAATATATTCTTCATTATAATTATAATTATGGTAATTGCAAGGAATTTCATAAGTGGCTACTTCGGGAAGAGTGAATAGATAGAGATTTTCTAAATGGTTGAAGGAGAAGGTACCTTCAGGATTTGTCCTAGTAAAGATAAAATTGGTAGGACTAAGAGTTATCTCATAAGTATTATTATTTTCCGTAAATTTAATGATATTATCAATTATTTGATATTCTTGATTGGTAACTTGATAAGTTAGTTTATTATCCTCATATAAGTAAAGGCTTAATTTCATAAAAAATTAGTCACCTCTTTTTTTCTAAAACATTATAACATACACGTTTAGGAAATGCACTTATAAATTAAGGGTTTTATTCCATAATAAAATTAGGTGGTTCTATGAGATGGATTAAGCTTAGTATTAAAATAATAATTATATTGGCTTTTATGGGAATTTTAGGGATTGGTGGTTTATATACCTATGCTTATTTTTCATCAGGTTTAGATATAAAGAATGCTAATCAATTCTTGATATATGATGATAAAGAGGAACTAGTTTATCAAGGGTCGAGTACTAGTAAGTGGGTTAGTATAGATGATATTTCACCTTTTGTACGTGATGCGATGGTTAGTGTAGAAGATAAAAATTTTTATCATCATTATGGATTTGATATTCCAAGAATTATTAAGGCGATGTATTTAAATATTAAAAATAAAAAAATAGTACAAGGAGCTTCGACGATAAGTCAGCAGTATGTGAAGAATTTGTTTTTGGATTTTGACCAAACGTGGGAAAGGAAGATAGAGGAAGCTTTACTGACGATGAAATTAGAAACTCATTATGATAAGTTGGAAATATTAGAAGGGTATTTAAATACGATTAATTTTGGCCAAGGAAATTATGGAATTGAGAATGCTAGTAATTATTATTTTAATAAAAGAGCAAAGGATTTAACTTTAGAGGAAGCTATTATGTTAGTGGGAATTCCGAAAAGTCCTGGTTATTATAATCCGGTAACAAATTATGATATGGCAGTGGAAAGAGCTAAAGTGGTAGCTTTAACTATGTTAAATAATGGGTATATTGATGAAGAAATTTATAATAATTTATATAAAGAGAAGTTAGAGATATATGGAAAAAGAGAACAGAATAATTTGCAAACATTAATGTATTATCAGGATGCGGTATATAATGAGTTATATAATCTTGATGAGGTTCCTAAATCTTTAATAGAACTGGGAGGATTAAAGATATATACATCTTTAAATATGGAGTCTCAAAAATACTTGGAAGAAGCTATAATTAAGAATATGGATAGTAATGATCCGTTACAGGTAGCAAGTGTCGTAATTAATCCGAAAACAGGAGAAGTTATGGCTTTAGCTGGTGGGTATGACTATGCGGTTAGTCAGTATAATAGAGCTTTACAAAGTGAAAGACAAGTTGGGTCAGTTATGAAGCCTTTGTTATATTATTCGGCTTTAGAAAATGGAATGGTTAGTTCTTCAACGTTTTTAAGTGAACCGACTACTTTTGCTTTTGCCGATAATCAGACATATTCTCCACAAAATTATAATGAAAGATATGGTAATAAAGATATTACAATGGCAGCAGCGATATCTTATTCAGATAATATTTATGCAGTTAAGACACATTTATTTTTAGGGGAAGAGGTATTAGTTGATACGGCGAAGAGAATGGGATTAAAGAAGAAATTACCAGCAATACCATCTTTACCATTAGGTACTATAGAGCTTAATATGTTGGATTTTGCAGTACCTTATATGACACTGGCAAGTGGCGGGTATAAAAGAGAAGTAACTTTTATTAACCGAGTTGAAGATATGTATGGCAATGTATTATATGAAAAAGATAATGAAGAAGAAATGGTATTAAATTATAATTATGTATATATCTTAAATGAATTGTTAACAGGTACTTATAATAATGCCTTTAATGATTATAATACACCAACAGTTATTTCAATTGCTGGTCAAATATCAAGAAAATATGCCGTTAAAACGGGATCAACGGGGACAGATTTTTGGATGATTGGCTATAATCCGGATATTTTAATGATGGTATGGAACGGAAATGATGATGCAACGGAGATAAATGTCAATCAAGGAAATATTAGTAAAAAAATTTGGGTAGAGACAGTGGAGAATATCTTGCGAGATAAAGAAGCTACTTGGTATGAGCAACCGGATAATGTAGTGGGGATTCCATTAAATGCTGTTACTGGGCAGGCAACTAATGATGCAAAAAAGAGTATTATATTTTACTATGTAAAGGGTAGTGAAAATACTTATAAAATGGATGATTATGAGGATAAAGAAAGCACTAATCGGGATGATTAGTGCTTATTTATGATGTTTACTTTAATTATGGATGGATTTATTGATAGATTAATATCAGGTAGGGAACTATTAGCTTGAACTTCTATAGTTTTGATACCTGGTGAATAATTGGTTAAATCAGCAAAAACTGTAATATCATTCTGGGTAAGATTGGCTAAATTTTGCGCATTGCCAGTTGCTATTATATCAATGGTATTTTGGCTTAGTGAAGTAACTGAGCAGTTTTCTGGTAGATTAATAATTGATATTGGGACATTTCTAAATATTTTAGAAGATATTTCGGTAACTTCAATTTCCACATTTACGCTTTCAGGGATTATTTCTATATTATTAATGGTATTACCTTTAGAATCATAAGCCAAAAGAGGGATGTTATCTAAGGTATATTTACCGAGATTAGATACATCATTACTTGTTATATCAATTATTACAATTAATTCTTGAACTTGCTCTACTAAACTCGAAGGTCCTCTAATTATTGCTTCCGATTTAGAAAGATAAACTTCACTAATTACTAAATTTGATGGTAATTGATCTTGATTTATTAAATCGTACTTAATTATTCTTGAGTCAGCTATTATTTCATCTTCTTCTGGTTGTTCTTGGACATCCGAAGTATTTGGTTCGTCTACTGAGTTAATAACTGGTTCGTAAGCTTTGTTAATTAACATATAAGTTAATATGCCAAATATTAAGAGTAAGATAAGAATTATAATGATCAATATTATATTTTTAGCTTTAGAACATTTCATAATTAATAATCCTTTTTAACGACAAACAGCTCCACTGTTACGGGCATTTTGGATAACGTAATCTAAATCTTTATTTTCTGTTCCATCAAAGCCTAGAGACTCTAAGGTTTCTTCACTGGCATTATCTAAATCGATTTCCATAGTTATTTTGACATTTTCTTCAGTTATATCAGCTGTAACTGTGGCACCAGTTATTTGGTTACTTAGTGACTGAATTAATTGACTTTTTAGAGATGAATCGGACATTAAATCGTTATAACTTACACCTAAGGTAGAATAAGGAATAGCCATTTCCATTTTTATTTTGGTAATCTCATTGTTACTATTAGCATTAAATGTTACTTTGGCTTCGTTATCATCTATGTCCATTGTGCAAGTTGTTTGTTTAGCATTATGATTAAACTCTTCTTCAGGAATGTTAGTATTGTTATTGTTTGGTCTTTCTGTTTCTGGTGTATTTTCCCCATTATTATTAGATTCTTTGTCATTATTAGAATCTTCTTTGTTATTATTTTCTTGGGAATTTTCTTTGTTTTTATTTGATGACTTTTTACTAGTTTCGGTAGTAGTTGGTTCATTATCATTAAATAGATTATCACCAAACATAATAAAACCGATTAGTAGACCGACTATTAAGACTAAAATAATAATGATAATTACTAATAATTTAGTATGGCTTTTTTTAGATTTGGAAGTTGGAAGAGTAACTTGATTATTTTCTTTTGGGGCTTCAATTATTTCATTGCCACAATTGGGACAAAATTTATATCCATTAGGGACTTCATTTCCACATTTATTACACTTCATAATTATTTTCTCCTTTTTATCTGCAAGTTGCGCCGTCTAATTCAGCGTCTTCAATTAAAGCAGCTAAATCTTCTGTTAATAAATCTGATAAATTATTTTCTTCCAAAAATTCAGGAGATATTTTTTCTAAGTCAATGATTGCTTCAGCTTGAATGCCTTCATCAGTAAGGGACACATCAATGGTATAACCAGTTACAGGTTGAGGGACTGTCTGGGTGTATCGTTCTAATAATTCTTGTTTTTCGTCAGCTGTTAAATCTTCTGGGTCAACATTCATATATTCAAAAGTCATAATTACGGTAGCTTCAAGTTTTGTTATTTTATCTTCTTTAGAATATAAATCTACATTTAAACTTAGGTCATCTGTAGTACTTTTACAAGTTGTTTTTTTAGTTTTGCTAACAGGTGTTGAGGAACTATCGTCATCATCATTATCTTGATTATCCTTGTCTTCGTCTTTGTCGTTCTTTTTAGCGCTGTCATCTTCTTTATCTTCCTTGGCAGTAGAAGTATTGGAGTCAAAGATTCCCCAATCTTCACCAAAGATTAATAATGTTGTTTCTGCTGCAATCACTAAAGTTAAAACACCAATGATAATAGCTAGAACTTTAGTGAGTTTATTCTTTTTCTTTGATTTTTCGGGAATACTTGGCGATACTGATGATTCGTTTTCTTTTGGTAAATTTCTTTCAGGGACGGCTTCTATTGCCTCTTTTGGTTCTTCGGTTTCTTTAATTTCTGATGATTCTATTTTTGCTCCACAATATGGACAAAACTTAGCTGTATCAGGGATTTCTTTGTTACATTTTGGACACTTCATTTTTTTCACTCCTCGTATAATAGTTTTTGTAAGAGATAATTTATATATTTTCTTCTTACATCAACTATTTTATTTTTT
>CANQIR010000019.1 GCA_947624095.1 uncultured Bacilli bacterium | reverse complement strand
TATTAAAAACTTCTTTGATTAGTTTATATACTCTTCTAGCTACTTTAGCATTTTCAATAATTAATTCAATGGATTTTTTAGTTATTTTGGCATCAAAGCGAATGAAGGATGATAATTCACAAATAGCTTCTAAGGGATTTAAACTGGTATTAGCTATTTCTTCTTTGACGGAAGTAGCAAAAGTCATTTTTCATTCCTCATTAGGTAGCTAAAGATTAAGTAAGAGGTTTTAAGAGAGTCGTGACGAAGAATATTGTCTTCGATGGTATATATGCGATCTGCTATAATTTCGATACCTAATTTCTTTAGTTTATCTTCATCATAGGTAACAGGATCTTTTTGTTCTTCTGTGGAATATTTTAGAGCTAGTTCTTGTTCAATTGGTTCATTATTGGCAATGACAATTGATATTTTCTTTTTACCTAGTTGTTGATTTAAATAATTTAAATGGTCACTTACTGAGAAGCCATCGGTTTCTCCTGGTTGAGTTACTAAATTACATAGATACATAATGGGAGCAGTTGATTTATCTAGAGCCTTTTTAATTTCTGGAATAATAATATGTGGTAAGATACTAGTAAATAGGGAACCAGAACTTAGAATTATTAAGTCGGCTTCTTCAATAGCTTTTAAGACTTTAGGATTCACTTTTACTTTTTTGTTGTATTTTATTTCTTTAATAATAGCTTTCGATTTAGTTATTTGGGCTTCGCCATAGATTTTTTCATTTTTAGTAGTTATACCAATTAAATCAACACAATCTTCGGTTATAGGAAGGATTGTGCCTTTAATATTTAATAATTTACACATTACTGGGATGGCGTGGGTGAAATCACCTTTGATATCTAATAAAGCTGCTAAAAGAAGGTTCTTAATCGAGTGATTTTCTAAGACTGTATCGCCTTCAAAACGGTAATTCATTAATTTTTTTAAATCTTTATTGACATCAGCCATTGATAACATTACTTTTGAGATATCACCGACTGCTTGAATATTTAATTCGCGGCGAAGCGCTCCGGTACTACCACCATTATCAGCTGTTGAAACTATAGCAGTAACATCAACAGGAAATAGTTTTAAGCCTTTTAATATTTGAGATAGACCACTACCGCCTCCAAAGATGACTATTTTTTTCATAATAGATTCTCCTTTTTCTTAATATATCATATTTCTAGACGTTAGAAGTAGTGAAAACTAAATATTTGACATATAAAAAGATAAGACTTAGCTTATCTTCCATAAAACCATTGATAGATTCCTGGTAGTCCTGGTGGACGAATACCATTGGCAATAAAGGCGGTATAAGAGGTATATGTGTTGCCATAGAAACCTCTACTTACACCAAAGTGAAGGTGCGTACCAGTGGTACATTTATCGTAGCCGCCATTTCTTTTAGCTGTTGAACCGCCACCGGTATGACCTATAAGGGTATCAGTTGTAACGACTTGATTTTCTGAAACAGTAACATTTAAAAGGTGGGCGTAGTGGACAGTATATTTTTCACCATTAACAATTGAATAAACGAATACTTGATTACCACCACATGATGAACGATAAATTATCTGACTGACGATGCCGGGAGTGGCTGAATAAACGTTAGTGCCTTCAGGATTGCCACCAATATCTACAGCGTTGTGGAAATCATCACTACGACCAGTTATGGGATCGACACGACCTCCCCAGCCACTAGTGATATAGCCTTTAGTTAAAGGTTTAAGCCAACCATCAGCGCTGGCCATACCAGTACATTGAATTACTGGGGTATTTTCATTAGGACATATTTGCGAATAGTAATTAATTCGACTTTGTAAGCCTTTTATTTCATCATCAATAGTAACATTTACTTCACCAATTTCATCTAAGTGGCCTTCTAAGGAATCTAATTCTTTTTCCATCTTAGCAACTGATGCAGTTAATTCGTCTTGTTTTTTGGCTAAGTCAATTTGAAGTTGTTCGTTTTCTTTAATTAGGGCGTCTAAACGGTCAAGAGCGGAATTAGTATAATCAGTAATTTGCTCTACGGCGGATAAACGACGAATTAAATCTTTTAAACTTGTAGCATCTGATAAAAATTCGGAATACACATTATCGCCTTTAGTTAATTGAAAATAACGTAATAATGATTCTGTTTCCTTTTTTAATTTGGCTATTTGTTCTTCGGATTCTTCAATTTTTAATTTAGCTTCTTCAATGTCTTTTTCAATTTGGGCCTTTTCAGCTATAGCATCAGCAATCCGCTTTTTAGCGGCATCAATTTCAGCTTGAGTTAATTGTTTTTGATTTTCGTTATCTTGCTTTTTTTGTTTTAAGGCTGCTAATTCTTGTTTTAACTCAGCAATTGTTTTATCGTCTGAACCGGCTTTAGCAGGTAGTGGATTTATAAATGTAACAATCAAAGCAACAATAAGAAATAAACGGAATATTCCTTCTCCTATTTTTTTCATATCTTCAAATACTTCCTTACTGCACGGTAGCTACCAAACATACCAACAAGTGCTCCCAAAACCATAAGCGCTAATGATACAAATAGAACAAAGTTAAATGGTTTTATAAGGGGGATAATGTTGGAATAGATGTATCCACCTAGTTTATCGTATGCAAGTACATAACCGTAAATAGTTAATAAAGCGGGAATAATTGAACCAATAATACCTAAGATAAAGCCTTCAAAGAGGAATGGCAACCTGATTACAGTATTAGATGTTCCTACTAAACGCATAATTTCTATTTCATTTCTTCGTGAGAAAATGGTTAGTTTGATAGTGTTACTGATTAGGAAAGCGGTTACAATTATTAAAGCAACAACAATAATGATAGTAACTTTTTCAATAACATCAAAAATTTTAATGAAATTCTCTGCTTTACCTTCACCATATTTAGCATCAAAGACCCCATTTATTTTTTTGATATTTTGAGTTGTCTCGGATAATTCGTTAACATCATCTACTGATACTTCAAAGGAATTACGAAGAGGGTTGGTATCAAGGGTTGTGAGAATGGCTTCAATATCAGCGGATTCTTTAATTAATTCGGATTTCCAAACATCAGCATTGATGTAATTAATATTTTCTGGTTTAACATTGGGTAGATTAGATATTTGCGTTTTTATATGTTCAATATCCGATTGGGTAACATCTAAGTTGAGGAAAACTTCGATGGTTAAATCTTTTTTTAGTTCGCTTGTAGCATTGTTAACATTACCGGATACTACTAAAGCGATCGCAACAAGTATCAAAGTAATTGTTGAACAAGTTATGGAAGCAATACTTAAACTGAAATTACGGAAGACACTTTTGAAGGCGTCACGGATGTTTCGCTTTAAAATTCTAAGCATTCTCATGAGCAACATACCTGCCTTTCGCATCATCACTTACTAAAACACCATTTTCAATGGTTATTACTCTTTTTTTCATACGATTAACAATTTCTTTATCGTGGGTAGCCATAATGATAGTGGTTCCCATTTCTTTGTTAATACTATCTATTACTTTCATAATTTCTTTAGATGTTTCTGGATCAAGGTTTCCAGTTGGTTCATCGCAGATTAAAAGTTTTGGCTCATTAACGATAGCTCTAGCTATACATACTCTTTGTTGTTCGCCACCAGATAACTGGTTTGGGAAACTCCGAATTTTTTCTTTTAGACCGACACGATCAAGAGCTTTAATTACTTTTGGTTTAATTTCACTTGATTTTAAACCTTGAGCTTCAAGCGCAAAAGCTACATTTTCATAAACTGTTAGTTTTGGTAATAATTTAAAATCTTGGAATACAATTCCTAATTTACGACGTAATTTATATACATTGCGATTTTTTAATTTAGAAATATTAATGCCACCAACTATGACACTGCCTTTAGTCGGTTTTTCTTCACGATAAAGCATTTTGATAAATGAGGATTTACCTGAACCACTATGACCAATTATAAACACAAAGTCACCTTTACTTATACTCAAAGTTAAATCAGCAATGGCGGTTACTCCATTGGGATATACTTTGTAGCAATTCTTGATTTCGATAAACTTCATAGTACCACCTTACCATTTTAATTATAGCAAAAAAACTTAGTTAAATAAATGGTAAATTCGACCTTTTGACACCGCCGGATACTTCATAGCAATCACTAATAACAAAAAAGGCATCGGAATCAATTTTTAAAATAGATTCTTTGAAGAAGTAATAGTCGCGGGTTGGGACAACACACATAATCATTTTTTTCTTGTTTTTGGAGAATCCACCTTCGGCACTAAAAATTGTAATGCCGGTATTTAACTTATTGATAATAAAATCTTCAACTTCTTCAATATTCTTAGTATAGATAAAGAACATCTTACTATCAGATATACCAATGAGGATACGATCAACAATGACACTACTAATTACTAACACGAGAATGGAATAAATCATATCTGGAATGCCAAAGATATAACCGCCTAAGCAGATAATGATAATATTAGTAGCTAAAATGGATTTACCGGTAGGGATTTTTAAATATTTATGAATTAGTTGAATTATGACATCGGAGCCACCGGTAGTGAAACCAGTTTTATAAATTAAACCATTTGCAGTACCAAATAACAAACCAGCTACTAAAGCAGTAAGAACGCGGGAATCAAAGGAAAGATGCGAAGATATAACGGGTATTAACGGGGTGGTTAGTTTAATAAAAAGGGGGTATACTAAAGCACCGATAATAGTTCGACTGGTTTGAGCTTTACCGAGAAAGACAAAACTAATTAAAATAAGAATTACGCCAATTACGAAGATGAAGGTAGCTGGGTCAATACCAAAAAGTTTATTTAGAACAATAGCAAGACCACTAGTACCTCCAACAACAAAGTTATTAGGTAATAAAAAGAAATTGTAATTAAAAGCTAAGATAAAAGCACCAAAAAGCATAATAATAACTCGGCTGATAATTTTTTCTTTGCGAACTTTTTCTATTAGACGATGGTATTCTGTTTTCATCTTATTCACCTTTATTATTATACTATATTTTTGGAGCTGTGCATATAGTTAAATGAGGTGAAAAAGAATGAATGGTAGTTATTTTCAAAATCCAACTTTTCCAACAGCAGTAAATCCTAATAATAACAATATGGATTATTCAGGCCAATATAATTATGAAGAAGGTTATAATGCTGGGGCTAAATCAGTTTTAAATGATGGAGAGCAAAGTTATATTGAAAATATTTTAAGATTAAATAAAGGCAAAAGAGTAAAAGCTTATGTATCATTTCCAGATTCAAATGACTGGCGAGATAAAGTATTTGATGGCATCATTGAAGAAGCGGGTAGAGATCATTTAATATTAAGTAATCCCCAAACTGGAGAATGGTATATGATATTGATGATTTATTTAAACTATGTTGTTTTTAATGACCAGATAAATTATAGTCATTCATATTCGGAAAAGACTTTTTAGTCTTTTTTTGATGGTTTTAAGTAAAGTATTTTTGTAAAATTGTAAGGGGAAATATTGCATAATTAGGGATTTTAGTTTACTATTAAAGTAGCATAGAGGTGAATAAAAGATGGGCTTTATATTTTTTCTATTGTTTTTAATTGTAATTGTAGGTAGTATAGCTATTTATTATATTTATGTATTTAATAAATTAATGGATTTTAAATCGAAGATGGAACAAGCGGAATCAATAATTGATGAGGGGTTAAGAAATAAGTTTGATTTAATTAGAAAAATGGATGCGGTTTTAGAATCTTTATTAAAACAAGATAAAAGCTTTTTTAAAGATATTACGAGGTTAGAAAAGGAAAATTTTACTAATTTTGATTTTGATAGGAAGTTAGTTGAATATGAAAATATTATTAATCAGTTAAAACAAGATTATCCGGAAATTAAAGATGATAAAGAATATAGAAAAATGGATAATGATTTTAGAGATATTAATGAGAAGTTAGTAGCTGCTAAAGCTTATTACAATAAGTATACGAATAAGAGTAATGAGGTAGCGAGAAAATTTCCGGGCAATATTATTGCTAAATTACACGATGTAGATATTAAGCCTTTCTTTGATGGTAAGAATATGCAGGATGATATAATTGATGATTTTAAATTATAAAAGTGCTTGTTTAATAGCACTTTTTTAATGGGATTTATTTTATTTGCCAATCTATTGGTTCTAAGTGATTTTTAATTAAGAAGGCATTAGTTTTAGAGAAGGGCTTACTACCAAAGAAACCACTACGAGCAGAAAAGGGGGATGGATGAGGAGAGGTTATAATATAGTGGTGAGGATTAGTAATGTACTTAGCTTTTTCTTTAGCAAAGTTACCCCAAAGAATGAATACTACTGGTGTATCTTTTTGATTTAAGACTTTGATTATATAGTCGGTAAGTAGTTCCCAGCCTAGATTACGATGAGATGCGGGTGTATCTTTAACTACTGTTAAGACTGCGTTAAGCATCAAGACTCCTTGTTTAGCCCAGCTTGTTAAATCACCAGTAGTAGGAATCGGGATTTTTAAATCATCATATAATTCTTTATAGATATTCTGCAAAGAGGGAGGAATTTTTATACCATCTTGAACTGAGAAAGATAAACCATGAGCTTCGCCCTCACCGTGATATGGGTCTTGACCAATAATAACCACTTTAACATTTTCATAAGGAGTTAATTTTAAGGCTTCAAAGATATGGTCTTTAGGAGGATAGATAGTTTTAGTATTATATTCATTTTCAATAATGTGGTAAAAATTCTTAAATCCCTGACTACGCCAAATTATTTTTAAGTGTTCATCCCAACTATTACCTATCATATTATCACGTATAATCAATCTTATAAAAATCTCTCTGATTGATTCCTTTCTATTTTTTTAGTTAATTAAACTTCATAATATTAGATAATTTGAATATATCACATAATAATTTATTAAGTAAATAAAAAGTTCTTAATGAAGTATCAATAAGAACTTTTTATATATTTTCAGCAATATCTGATAAATGATTGCTAAAATCACATAGGGAATTTTGAATGGAATTAATGTACACGATTATAGCTTCAGCAAAATCATCTTCAGTATAATTAGAATTTTTTAAATCAATCAATTCACGATTGATTAAAATTTCATTAGAAATATTTAATTCTTTACACATTGTATTAGTTAAGGCAGAAAGCATTTTTAATTGGTCTATTATAATGCTTTGCTTTTCTTTAAGGGGTTGGGATTTAAAGAATTCCATATATTCTTCAAAGTTTTCAGTTTCCATAATTACCTCCTAAACATTTGATCTAATTGGTCAGCTAGTTGTTCATTTTCTTCTGAAGATCTTAAATCACCAACTTTTTGCCATAGATCATTGAATTTTTTCCATGAACCATTCATTTTGGCTAAAGTTTGTTCAAATTTAGACATACCGAAGAAACGAGATTGAGCATTATATCTGGCGGCCATTGCACGATTTGTAGTTTTGGCAAAAACGCTTCCTGCTTTATAGTGATAGTATCCATCGGCTTCTTTAGTTGTTTTTAATTCGTCTGTAGCTGGTTCTACCACTTCTTTTGCTTCGGTAGTAGGTTGTTCTTGTTGCATATTTTCTACTTTATCTAAACCGAATAATACTTGTTCTTTCATTATTTGGGTAACTATTTCATATAATTTAGCATTTTTTTCTTCAGGTGTTAATTCTTTTAAATTCATTTTATATAAAATAGCATAAGCAAAATCTCTTTGTAAATTAGCGGTATTCTTAGTTATTTGTTCGCTATCGCCATAAGCATATTCTTCGTAGCGACGACGAATAGCGGCATAAGTACTTGCTATTTCTTCAACACTCATATATGTACAAGCTCGGTTAATATGGGAAATAGAATCATTTTTATTATCAATATAATTGAGATAATTTTCAATCATTCCTTCTTTTACAGCTCGATTAACATAACCTTTTAGTTGTTCGGGTGATAGGACAGTGAAGTGATCAACATTGAATGTATCTTTGATAAATCCCATTGTATTGCTAGATTCAAATTCGCTTTTTATATCCATTTTTTCTTGATTACTTAATTTATTATAATAATTAACAAAGATGTTGTAAGCTTCTACATAAGCATTTAATGATGATGATATTTTGGATAAGCCTTTTATTCTTTCAACATATTGACTACTGGTACTTGTCATATCTCTGCTAGATAATAGTTCAGCTGGTAAATTTTGATAAACTAACACTGCTAATTGATAAAGTTCTCTTAATTCTGGTGTTCTACTCGGTTTTTTAAATGGATTTTTGGCTTCTTTAGCATAATTTTTAAAGTTTTGCAGATGATTTTGAATTTCAAAGCCGCTTTTGATTAAATCACTTGAGGCATAGTATTCGATACCTTCTACTGCCCCTCTTAACATTCTTTCTTCTTCCATTGATAAACGGACACTTGTCCCAGATTCATTAGCTTTAGCTAATTTTTGTTCCAAGTATGCATAGGCTTTCTTTTGTTTAGATTCATATGTTTCATATTCATAATAAACGACTTCGGAATTAACTCTTACTGCATCGGCAGTGTTACTACGTAAGCTTTGGTAATCTGGTTCATAAGTTCTATGAGTAGGGGTAGGATTTTCATAACTAGGCCTTGGGGTTTCTATTGCTTCAACTTTTGGTTTATTAGCTTGAGAACTTTTTAGAGCGGCTTCTTTTCTTTCTCTTAAGAATTCTACTTGATTTAAAGCTTGGACATACTGTCTAGCATAATTAGCTAAACCATCTTTAATTTTATGAAGTTGATAGGCAACTTCTCTTTGTTCATCATACTCTAATGGATTTTTGGAGTGAGCAAAGGCTTTTTCTAGGGAAGACTCTAATTTATTGGTATCAATCATTTGATTTTCGATACCTTTATCTTCAAGAGCTTTTAGGAATGAAGCTAATCGGTTATTTCTTTCTTGGCGATTTTTAGAATCTTTTAATTTTTCAAAAGCTCTTTCTACAGCTCCTAATTTCCAGTTGCTGCCACTTAGGTAAGGCACGGCCGTATTTAAAATACGACTGTATTTTGTGGCTTTTTGAATTTCGTTTTCAATTTCAATATCATAGCGTTCTATATCCATAATTACACCTACCATTTTTCCTTATATATTATAACACACGAAAATAGCAGGTTCTATATTTTTTAATTAAGTACTGTAAAATAGCACTGTAAAATAGGCATTTTAAAAGCAAGGATGTCCTTGCTATTTATGATATGTTTCGTGATTAAGAATTTTTAATGAACGATAAATTTGTTCTAAAAGAAGACCTCGGAATAGACCGTGAGGGAAGGTAAAGTGAGAGAACGATAGATGATAGTTAGCTTGTTGTTTGATGCTTTCAGCTAGGCCTTCAGAACTACCAATAATAAAAGTTATATTAGAATAGTTATTAAATGTTTGCTCAATTAGTTGGGATAATTCTGGACTAGTGAGTTCTTTACCTTCGATTTCTAAAGTTATAATATAATCGTGTTTAGATAAGTATTTATTAATATCTTGGGCTTCTTTTTGTAAATCATTTTGGTCTTTTAATTCGATTATTTCTAATTTGTGATATTTATTGATACGCTTTTGGTAATCATTTATTAAATCATTGAGATAGTTTTCTTTAATTTTGCCTAGACAGATAATTCTTATCATAATTCTATAACCTCAGATTTCTCATTTTGTCTAGCACAAGTGTAGTTGGTGAAGTTTATTTGGTATTCTTTTAGAGTGTCAGATAGGGTAGTTAAAGCTTTTTCTTCAGTATTATTTTTTTCACTTAAATGCATTAAGATTATTTTTTCAGTTTTGGGACCAATTAATTTACTCACGTAAATAGCTGAATCATTATTGGAAAGATGGCCATAAGCTCCAGCAACACGGGCTTTTAACCATTTGGGATATGGACCATTGATAAGCATTTCTGGGTCGTGGTTACTTTCAATGAGATAGATTTCTTTATTAGCTAAGGTATTGAAATATTTATGATTTAGGTATCCTGTATCGGTTAGATAAACGACACTTTTTTGTTGATTGGTGATGATAAATCCGCGGGAGTCATTTGCATCGTGACTAGTTTTAATACTTTTAATAGTACAATCTGGCAATTCGATGTCATTATCAAAGACGATAAGGTCTTGATAATCATTGATATCTTCTAAATCATAGAGCATAGATAGGGTTAGGCAAATTTTGGGATGATATTTTTTGACAAAGCTATTTAAAGCTTTGATATGGTCGGCGTGAGTGTGGCTTATAACAATATAGTCGATATCTTCGGGTTTAACATCTAATTCAGCTAGCTTAGTAGTGATATATTTAAGATTAGTTCCGATATCGATAAGAATTTTGGACTTAGGCGTTTCAATATAGGTAACATTGCCTTTTGAACCGCTTGCTAAAACACATACTTTCATTAGAAAATCATAACCTGTCTTGGATTGATAGAACGACCGCCATTGTATGGAATTCCGCCAACATATACACAGAAGTGAACGTGAGTTCCGTCTGCCCAACCAGTGTGACCCATATTACCAATTTGTTGACCTCTAATAACCCGGTCACCAACTTTAACTATTGGTTGCATTGACATATGTGCATAACCAGTATAGTAGCCATTATCATGTTTAATAACGACGTTGTACCCAGCATTGTTTCCTAAATAACCACCCCAACCGGCAGCAATTACTTCACCATCTAAAGCCGCATATATTGGTGAGTTATAACCAGTACCAGAAATATCAATACCTTCGTGGAAATCACCCCAACGATAACCATATTCGCTAGTAATAACGTAAGGGAAGTTTGTAGGTAAGCCCCAAGTATCACCAGTAGGAATATATTGTTGTTGAGAGTACCGACTGCCATAGACAACTACTTCTGTTTGCGGACTACGCAATACTTCAGTTTTGGAAATATAAGCTGCTTGGGTACTTTGACCATTAACCATCTTTAAATTATTAGTAATTTTGGTTTTACCGGCAATACCGGGTACTTCAACAGCTTTATATCCAGCATACCTGGAACTATCATATTTTATTTCTGTTTTATATGGTTCATCTATTACTTCATCAACTTCCATCTCGTAAGTTAGATTTAATAGTGGATTAATTAAAGCCGTATTTAAAACTTCGCCTTGAGCTAATAAAGTCTTATCAGATTTTAAGGATTCATTAGCAATTAATAATTCTTTAACGTTTAATTTATTATCGTAAGCAATAGATTCAAGTGTATCACCTGATTTAACAGTATATGGTTTATATTCTGCATCATCACCAAAGAGTAATTTTTTTACTAATTCATCACTATTAGTATAGATTTTATCATTGACACTGATATAGGATTCTTTTATATAGATGTTATCATCAAAATACATATTGTCAATTTTTTCATCGCTATTTTCTTCTTGGGTATCGTTTAGATATTTTTCATAGGTAGTATTATCAACAAAGGTTGTAATATATTTTTCAATGGCTTCTTCAAATATTTCTTTTTTGATGACATTAATAACGATAGGAGAAGATTCTTCATCATCTTTATTTTTAATGGTTACTGTGTAACCGAGGATGGTGAAGTCACGACCATTTTTGATTTCGTTATATATTTCATTGGGTTCATCTATTACAGAATTATAGGTAGTTCTTTCGACGATTTCAAATCCTTTAGGTGGGTAGACTTGATCAACATTATAGCTTTCTTTAATATCACTTTGTTCTTGATTGATTAGATCATAAAAGTAATCTTTATCTTCAATTACACCGACTTTTTCACCATCTAAATATATTTGAAAGATGGTCTTAGGTTCTTCAAATTTGGTATTAAAAACATATCCCAACAAAATTATGATGGAGATGATAATAGTTACTATCGTACTTATTATAAATGATTTATTTACTTTCATTTTATTCTTCTTCCTTATCTTGAGCGGTATAATCGTGGAAAAGACCTAGATTTAATTCAAAGTTCAATTTAAATTTACCAGTTGAACCTTTACGATGTTTAGCGATGATGATATCGGTTTCAACACTTGTTACAGCTTCTATTTCTTCTTTATTTTTGAAATAATCTTTACGATTAATGAATAGGACTAAGTCCGCATCTTGTTCGATGGCACCAGATTCACGTAAGTCAGCAAGCATTGGCTGATTATTTTCTCTTTTTTCAGCGCTACGATTTAATTGGGCGAGGGCGATAACTGGGACTTTTAATTCCATTGCCATAGTTTTAAAGGCACGAGATATATCAGATACCTCCTG
>CANQIR010000018.1 GCA_947624095.1 uncultured Bacilli bacterium | reverse complement strand
CTTAAGTCAAATGTCATTGAATAATCATCGGGGTCCATACTTATTGCTAAATCATTGTTGATTAATTTTTCTTCTACTTCCATATTGTTGAATACTCCTTTCGTATACTTTCTTAATTCTTCTTCTGTTTCAGCCATTAACATATGACAAAACTGGACTATCTTGCTTGTATCTTCAGTATAGCACATTCCTTTTTCCACATCAAGTAGATATATTCGCATTGAATCTTCTAATATTTCTTCTTCATTCTTATTTCTAAATGGATATCTTGTTAATACTTCACTTTGATTTAAACCTTTTACAAATATTACTATCAAGTTAGTTGCTTTTATTGTTTGATAATCTTTTATCCCCTTTTTAGCTTGTCTTGAATGAATATTACAAGCATAGGAATAATCTTTCTTTAGCTTTGAAGTACTATAAGAATGTTCTATTTCAATATTATACTTTTCACCATTAATATCAACTAAGATATCTACTTGTTTTTTAGCATCTTCAATCTTTTTCTTATTTAGATTTCTTGCTAACAATTTAGCTTTCCCTCGAATATCTCTTATATCCAAATTAAATAAAAGCGCTATAAGATGTTCTATTAAATCCATATTATCTTCATTATTAAATATTTCATTAAATACATCATCTCGCCATAAAGGAATAATTTTAGTCATAAAGTTTCCCTCCTTTCCGTTAAGTATTGAAAGATATTTTATTCATACCCTTCACTATATTTATTATAAAAAACTTGCCGATTTCCTTTATTTTTCTACAAATTTCTTTAAAAAGTTTAAAAAATTGACATATTCTATGTCAATTTTACATATCGGTTACTATATTGAAGTTTTAAACCGGAGTTATAAAAAAATTATTTTAGATAACCATTTTGAATGAGTTTGGTGTCATTTACAATAATAAAGGCACTTTCATCTAGGCTGCGAATTAATTTAGTTAGTTTCTTTAAGGATTTATTATTTATTTGAATGTATAACATTTGTTTTTTGATGCCTTCATAATCATCTTTGAGATCCATAACAGATACGCCGTAACCATGATTACGAATTAATTCAATTTCTTTTTTAGTAATTGATTTACTAATTACTTGAACTCCTACTATACCATTAATTAAATGATTAGATAAAAATGTGCCAATAATTGTTCCGGAAGCATAACCACCAGCATAGGAAATACCTATCCAAAGACTGTCAATAGTAGTATTTAAGGCTTCCCTAGCAATATAAAACCAAATAAAGACTTCAAAAAAAGCAATGATACCGGAAACCCAAGTCTTGCCTTTTACCATAACGATAGTTCTTATTGTACCTAATGATACATCAAGAATGCGTGCGAAAAAAATTTTAATACATAAAAAAGTTAATGTCATTTTATCACCTATTACACTAGCATTTTTAAAACTGCAATAAGAATGAATATACAAATAGCTAAGATTATAAATAGATAAGCTTTCCGATAATTTTCATTATGCTGTTCACTTTTGTATTTGGCGGTGTTTTGATTGGAATAATAATCCCATTCTTTTAATTCATTTTGTTTTTGTTCTTGTAATTCTTCTTTACTAATAGTTTTGCCACAGTTGGGACAAACTATACCTTTTAGTGGTAAGGCGTGACCGCAATATTTACAATGCACTAATCATCATCCTCCAAATAAGTTTTACTTTTATGAGGTTCATCTCTTAATAAGTCATTATAGTTTTGTTGACGTAAAGCTTCATAAACCATAATGGCAACAGTATTGGATAAATTTAATGCTCTTACTTTATCAGTCATAGGGAAGCGCATACAAGTAGATAAATGATTTTTTAAAATAGATTTGGGAATACCAGTACTTTCTTTGCCAAAGATAAAGTATATATTTTCTTTTGAGTCAGAGTAATCAAAATCACTTGGTGGTTTATGACCATAGCGAGTTAAAAAATAAAATGTCCCCTCGTTTTTACTAAAAAAATCTTCTATATTCTCATATACGGTGTAGTCACAATGCTCGATATAATTTACACCACTTCTTTTAATATATTTATCTTCTAAAGAAAAGCCTAAGGGCTTTATTAGATGCAACTTAGAATTAGTTGCTACACAGGTACGCATAATATTACCAGTATTACCAGGAATTTCAGGTTCAAATAGTACTACATTTATCATAATTAATGATTCTTATTGATTCCTTTGATATCGAGTAATTTAGCAAAATCACCGGCTTGCATTATATTGTCATCTTCTCTGGTAATAATACTACTTGCATCAACTTCGCCATCTTTAAAATAAATCATAGTTGGTACTTCGGTAATTTTATTTTCAGTTAAACCTAGGGCATCATTTAATTTAGCAAGATAGTCACTTTCTTGCATCATATTGGTAACATTAATATAATAAATATAATCTTTTAAATTGTAATCATCAATAATTGGTTTTAATTCTTTTTCTAATTCATAGATTTTTTTGGATTTTGTATAACTGACGTAAACAAAATATTCATTAGGAACTGTTTCACCAAATACTGTTTCGATAGCTGATAAATCATCTATTTCATGAACTAAAGTTTTACTAGTCATTAAGTAACTATTAGCAATTTTATTTTCGGTATAGACATCATACCATTTATATATATAAAGACTTCCTAATAAAACAACAAGGACTATAACACCGACGATAAGATAATTTTTTGTTGGTACTTTACTAACGGACTTCTTATTTTCACTATTCATAAATATCTACCCTTTCATAATTTATATTTTAGCACAGAAAGATTGTAAAGTAAATTGTGATGCATTAAAAAAAAGACTTAATTGTCTTTTAATAATTTTTTATAGTATTCATATAATTCTTTGAATCTAGTAAAGTGAACTATTTCTCTTTGGCGTAGGAATAGTAATGGACCGATTACATCTTCCGTAGTTGCTAAATCAATTAAGTTTTCGTAAACAGCACGGGCTTTTTGTTCAGCGGCCATATCTTCAGAGATATCAGCTAATACATCACCGGTACTGGCAAAATATTTGACATCAAAGGGAACACCGGAAGCATCTGTTGGATATAAGCCTTTGCCGTGATCAGCATAGTAACCGTCTAAGCCGGCTTCTTTTAATTCTTCAATGGTTGCGCCTTTGGTAAGTTGACGAAACATAGTGGCAACCATTTCGACATGGCCAAGTTCTTCAGTGGCAATATCGTTTAAGAGAGCTTTACCTCTTTCATCTGGCATACTAAATTTTTGAGAAAAATATCTTAATGCTGCTGCTAATTCCCCATTAGCACCACCAAATTGAGTATTGAGAGCTTTGGCCATTCTTAAGTCTTTAGTTTTAATATTAATTGGATAATTTAATTTTTTTTCATACTTAAACATATTTAGTTTCCCCACTTTCCCATGGCCATGGATTCTTGTACCAAACATATTGCATATTATCAACATCAGTTAAACATAATGGACCAAATTTACTTTCATATTCTTTTTTTAATTTTTCACTTTCTTTGACATATTCTTTAAATAGTAAGTATTTTTTTTGCTCTTGGGGGTAAATATCTAAGTATAAGTTTAAATCATTAATAGCAAAATCTAAGGCGTATATTTTAAGAAGTAAGGCTTCTTTTTCATTCTTAGCAACTACTTTTAGCATATTGTAATTTTTATATGGTTTATATAAGTTAGGAAACATATTTCCTCTTTGTAATCCTTCTTCAGGACTATATAGATCATTTCTAGGCATTTCTAAACCAAAAACACCATAATCTAAATCATCAAATAACATAACTACCTCCTGGTGATATACTATGACTTTTGTCTAGATTGATATGGATTATTGCCTAGGTATGAATAGATAAATTATTTTTTCTTAGATAGAATTTTCTTAACCAATCGACAGGGATGACAGAGATTGCTAAGGTTAAGACTATAAAGAATTCTTTAAAAGTTAGACCATAAGTACGGAATAAATCCCCACCAAAATAAATTAAGTAAGTTTGAACAACTACAATGAAAGTAATAACGGTTATAAATACTTTATTTTGATTAATATTGGCTAATAAATTTATTCTTTCAGTACGAGCATTAAAAGCATTAAATAGACCGATAAAGATAAATAAAGCAAAGTATGCTGTCATAAGATATTGATTGGCACTACCAATTCTAATTAAACCTTTGAAAATGGGAAGTTTGAGGAAAATAATGCAAAGAATAGCAGAATATAAACCGGTAAATAAGATTTCACCATACATATAATGATTGATAATTGGTTCGTCTTTTTTCTTAGGTGGTTCTGACATATATTCTTTTAAGGCTGGTTCAAAGGAGAATGCAATACCAGCAAAGGTATCCATAATCATATTAATCCATAACATTTGAATAATGGTTACTGGGGTGTTTACGCCAATAAATGGACCGATAATGGATATAATCATTGCACACATATTAACAGTCAATTGAAAGATAATAAATTTGCGGATACTTTTAAAGATAGTTCGGCCATAAAGAATTGCGTTACTAATTGAAAGAATATTATCATCTAATATTACTATATCTGAGGCTTCTTTACTTACTTCTGTACCACTACCCATTGCAAAACCTACATCAGCTTTTTTTAAAGCAGGGGCATCATTAACTCCATCGCCAGTCATTCCAACAACTAAATCTTTGGATTGGAGAATTTTTACTAAACGACTTTTATCGGTAGGCAGACTTCTAGCTACTACTTTTAAACGAGGGTAGATTTTTAAGAGTTCATTATCAGACATATTAGCAAGTTCGACACTAGTGATAGCTAAATCGTCTTTATTAGTAAGAATGCCACTTTCCCTTGCAATGGATAGGGCCGTATCTAAATCATCACCAGTAAGCATAATAGTTTGAATACCAGCTTCGGTAACTAATTTAATTCCTTCAACAGTCTCTTTACGAAGTTCATCTTTAATAAATATTAAACCAATAAAGGTAAAGTTATTTAATTCATTAGTTAAATAATATTTATCACTATATGCTAGGGCGATAACGCGCATTCCTTTAGTAGTAGCGGATTTTATTTCATTTTGGATTATTTGGGAATCTAACTTATAAGATAGCGAGCCATCTGGTAACTGTCTTTTATTACATTTAGATAAAATTATTTCTGGGGCACCTTTAAGATAAGTCATATATTTATCTTTTTTAGTAGTGATAAGAGAATATTTATTTTGACTATTAAATGGTATTTTTTGAATAATGGTAGGAAATATTTCTTTGGTATTTTTGAAGAATTTAAGTAAGGCACGATCTGTGATATTTCCACCTACTACTTCATTTTGGTCATTATATTTACTAGCATTATTATAGACAAGGGATTCTCTTACTAAATGATATAACTCATTATATTCGTAAAGTTCGCGTTCATTTTTAAAGTATTTTAAATTACTACTCATAAAACCTACTACTTCTAATTTGCCTTTGGTTAAGGTGCCCGTTTTATCGGTTAGTAAAACGTTTAAACTACCGGCTGTTTCAATGCCAACTAATTTGCGGACTAAGACATTGCTTTTTAACATTCGTTTCATATTGGAAGATAAAACCAAGGTAATCATCATTGGTAAACCTTCTGGAACAGCTACCACGATAATCGTTACACTAAGAGTTAAAGCATATAGAAGATGAGAAAACATTAAGCGACCATTGAGGATGGTTTCTTTAATTAAGCCTAAGTCGAAATGATTGGCAATAACGATAACGGAAAATAAATAGGATAATGAGACTAGTAATGCTCCGATATAACCGATTTTACTAATGAATTCAGCAAGGCCACGAAGACGAACCTTTAGGGGACTGTCGGGGGTTACTTCTTGTAGGTCTTTAGCAAGACGACCATATTCGGTATTAATCCCAACATTTTCAACAAGCATTAAAGCTTCGCCATTATATACAACACTACCACGGTAGCAACGATTTTCTTTTTTTATTTGACCATTTACTTTAGTTTTTTCAATTTCTTTACTTTCGCCATTGAGACTAGATTCATCTACTGATAATTCACCTTCGATTAGATAACCATCAGCTGGTATTTTATCGCCACTATTTAAAATGACAATATCTCCGACAACGACATCATCGATTAAAATTTCCTCTATTTGATTATTTCTTCTAACTTTGGTTTTAGTCTTACTAGATTCTTCTTGAAGACGAGCAAAGGCCGCTTCGCTACCATACTCGCTAATTGTGGAAACTAAAGATGCTATTAAGATAGAGGCCACAATGCCGATAGTTTCATACCAATCAAAATCTTGGAATAAGAATAATAATTTAATCCCTAGGGCGATTAATAAGATACGAATTATGGGATCACCAAGGGATTCTAAAAATAATTTTAGGAAGGTATTTTTATGTTGATAATTAATGAGATTAGTACCATTTTTACGACGAGAATTTTGTACTTCTTCTTCTGTAAGTCCTGTATTTTTCATTGCTTGTCCTCCTAATAAAGTATATGGACAAGTTATAAAAAAATTACTATTTTGGATAGTAATTTAATTTTTTAAAGAACCGATTGAAACAACATATATTCCATCTTCTCTTTTATAAGAATAGCTAGTACCTGTTAAAACCATTAAAAAGGTTGGTTCTCCACATTTTTGTGTATCTACTCTTTCTTTAAATTTTAATAAATTTTCGGCAGCTTCTTCAATTCTACCAGCTCCGAGTTTAATTTCAATAGCTCCCCAATTACCATTGTTAGCTCTAAATATAGCATCTATTTCAAAATCTTTTTCATCACGATAAAAAGTAATATCACCACCATAGCTTTGGGTATAGATTTTTAAATCTCGCATACATAAAGATTCAAAAAGAACACCAAATAGTTTTAAATCATTTAATAAATCGGATGGTTTAATATCAAGAATAGCAGCCGCGATAGATGGATCAACAAAATATTTCTTTGGCTTAGTACGAATAACATATTTACTTCTAAAATTGAGATTAGAGGCATTGACATTTTCTATAACAAATAATTTTTCTAAAGTATTTAGATAGTCAGTTAATGTTGGCCTTGATATATCACTATTGAATGTATTTTTGATATCTTCTTCTATAGTCGAATCGGATACTTGGGTAGAAATATTCCGGGCTAGGCTTCTTAAAACATTTTGCATTTTTTCTGGATTTCTTTCTACTTTATCAATTTGTTTAACTTCTTCGTGGATAAGAGCTTTAACATATTCTTTGGCGAAGCGATATTTTGCATCATTATTTATAGTGATAGAAGCTGGCCAGCCACCTCTGACAGTAAGAGAAGCTAAATCTTCTAAAGATAAATTGGAAACTCCATTAATTTCTTTACCTTGAATGATATCAGCAAACGATACTTCTCCGTTAGATTCGCCTGACTCATATAAACTCATAGGTCGCATTAATACTCTAGAAATTCGACCAGTACCTGTGTGCATAGTAGCTCCTTCACTTGGTTTAGCTGAGCCAGTCAGAATATATTGACCTTTTAGACCAGTATGATCTACATCTGTTCTAATTGAATCCCATACTACAGGATACATTTGCCATTCATCAAACATTCTTGGCTTTTCACCGTTTAAAAACAGTGAGGGTTTGGTATTTTTAATTTCATCATATTCAGCTTGACGATCCGGGTTTTGAAATTCAATAATGCTCTTGGAATGATAAGAACCGGTAGTTGATTTTCCACACCATTTACATCCTTCAATTAAAACAGCGCCCATTATTTGCATTAAATCATTTATTTCATCGTCCACTACTCTTTTTAAATATTCCATGGAATCACCTCTTATAGCAATTATAACATTACTTTACAAAAAAAGCAATTTTCACTTTACAAAATAGGAAAAAATTACTTCACAAAATAAGAAAACAAATATTGCTTTTTTAATTATTTTTTATTTAATACTTTGCTTAGAAGAGCTTGTCTAAATTCTTCACCATTATCGATAAAGAGGATTCTTTGAGGAATACCACTAAAGGGAATTATTTTGATGCCGTCTATAATACCTAGTATACGAATAGTATTAATTGAAGATATTTTATCTAAAGGGAAGCTAATTTTAGCAAAGCTAAATAGGTTATAAACTTCACCATATAATTCATCATCAGTTAGACGAATAAAACTCTTTTTGGCATTGTTATATCTTATTGTACAGGCTAGATAAAAGGCTGCAAGAGGAATAGCAAAGACTAAAGCTCCTATTAAACCGACAAATAAAGTTCCAATAACAAAGATAGCAAGACCAGCAAGATATATATAAGTTATTGTACGATAAAAATTTTTAAATTTAGCTAGAGAAACATCTCTTTTAGATTCGATAATTATTTTTCCGGCTACAGGACAGCCACAACTTGGGCAAATGCTATCTCTAGGAGATAGTAAATGGCCACATTCTTCACATTGTTTTTTCTGTTCAATTGGACAACCGCAATGGATACAAGTATTAGCTTTATCACTAAGCTCTTTACCACATTCTGGACATTTAATTAATGCCATTATTTACCACCTCCAATAAATAAACAGATTATAAAACAAATTATAGGTACAATTATTTGAACAATTATTTTAACTTTAGATGATAGATTTTTATTATTTAGTGGTTTGTAAATAAGAGGGCAAAAAGCTAAACTTAATATTAAATAGACAATACCTAGAGTAAATCTTTTAGTTAGTAGACAGGTAAAACAACCAACGAACAAAAAGATAGAAATCGCATATCGAAGAATTTGAATAATATTATGTAAATATTTTCTTTGGTTAGCTTTTTTTAGCAACTTTTTCTCTTGTTGCAAAGCAGCTAATTTTTGAACATTTTTTATATTTTCCTTACGACTTTGAGCTAAATCTTGCTCAAGTTTTTTAATTTTTTCTTGATCTTCTTGATTACTCTTAATGATATCTTTTTTAATCTTAGCCATTTCTTCTTTATTATTTTGAATTATTTCTTCTTTTAATTTAGTTATTTCTAATTCTTGGTTATTAATAGGATTTTTTGAGGGATTTGGTTGGTCTTCTTTAACTATTTTTTTAGGAGCGAGTTCTGGTTTGGGTGAAACTTTAGGTGGGTCTATTTTAATTTCTTCTTTTGGTAAAAAATCTGTAGTTCCGCAGTGAATACATTTGCTTGCTTTATCGCTAACATTCATACCACATTTAGCACATTTAACTAAAGCCATACGACATATTCCTTTCTTTTATAAGTCCATTATAGTATGTAACTTAAATAATTGGGAAAATTTTTGGATAGATATGTTAGGGAAAACAAAAAAGGAAAGATGGTCTTTCCTATTCAGTTCTTAAAGCAATTACTGGGTCTTTTTTACTAGCAATGTATGCAGGGATTAAACCAGCAATAAAGGTTAAGAAAATAGATATAGCAATTAATATAATAGCACCAGCAACTGGTAATTTAGCAAGGTTATCAATATCGGTAATATGATAAATTAGAGAATTGATTGGAATATTTAAGAGAATTGTTACAACAATACCTAGTACGCCAGCAAATAAGCCTTCGATAAAAGTTTCAGCATTAAATACACGCGATACGTCTTTCTTTCTTGCACCAATAGCACGTAATATACCAATTTCTTTAGTTCTTTCAATTACGGAGATATATGTAATAATTGCAATCATTATTGATGAAACGATTAGTGAAATACTTACAAAAGCAATTAAGATATAACTAATAGCATTAATAATAGTAGTTACAGAACTCATCATAACACCAACCATATCAGAGTAAACTAATTTATCTTCTTCAGATTTTCCAGCATTAAAATCATCTATAGCTTCAACTATTTTATCTTTTGATTCAAAATCTTTAGGATATAATTCAATTGTATATGGATCTTCTAAATCAACTATGCCTAAAGTTTGAAGATTAGTTTCGTATGTTGCATTAGCAGCTTCAGTGTATTGAGCAATGATAGCAGCTGCTTCTGTTTGAGGTAAGGTGGCAAGATATTGTTGAGTTTCTAATGGTAAATCACTTACATTAAATGGTTCAGTTGAGAAAGGATTACCAGTAAATACATTTTTATTTTTATTATTTAGTTGTGCCTTAGCTATTTCAGAATTGTTGATTTTATCTACGGTATATTCCATCAAGTCTCTAGTATAACCAATAACACCAGTAGTTACAGCTGATGAATCTTCTTTGATACGCATTATACCTACTACTTTTACATCTAGGGCATCTTTTAAAATTTTCTTCATATATTTTTCGTCGGATTTTTTATCTTCCCAATTACCTAGAGAATTCTTTTGGTAATAATCCGTATTTAATAGTAATTTATAGGTAAGACCAATTATTTCATCATATTCATAAGTTAATACTTCTTTTTTTTCAATTGGTTCACCATTCATAATTTTAGAGAGAACAGTTTTTAATTCTTCTTGGTCTAATAGGCCTAAGGAATAGAGAGCATAATCACTTATTTCATTATTTTGATCCATTACTAAGACTACTTCATCATAATTACTTGGAGCTTTACCAGCTACTAATTCATATTGATTATCTAGGATATCTTGACGAGATGGTAATTCTATCCAAGAGTTAACTTCTTCCATACCCGGCATAGTAACTTGACTCATCATTTCATTTCCAATACCAATATTATCAAAAACTGTGCTTGGATTTACTTGGACAATCTTATCTTCATAATTAGATTTATAGATATTAAGATTTAAGTTGTAGGTATATCTAACATCGCTCAAGTAATCATTTATATTACTTTCATTATTTTCAATAAATTTTTTGAAACTTTTTAAATCATTAGTTTTAGTACTACCAGCTACTGAAGTTAGCATATCACTCATTATATTATTAGAGTAAACTTTGTCTTTAGCATGGTCAGTTTTACTTTGGTCTTCCATTAAAGATTGCATTAAAGTTGCTTGATCCATTGTTGTTCTTTCTAGAGTTAATGGATACAATGATAAAGTATCAGATTCGACATCTTCGATATAGCTATTTAAGCCACTAGATAAAGATAATATTAAAGCTATACCGATAATACCAATGGAACCAGCAAAAGCAGTAAGAATAGTTCGACCTTTTTTGGTCATTAGATTGTTTAATGACAAAGATAAAGCAGTTTTAAGACTCATAGAAGTTTTTTTACTTTTGGATTTTTCAACTTCTAATGATTCTTTAGTATTTATTTTACCATCATATGGATTAGTATCACCAATTATTTCACCATCTTTAATTTTGATAATTCTAGTCGAATATTTTTCAGCTAATTCGGGATTATGGGTTACCATAATAACTAGTTTTTCTTTGGCAACTTCTTTTAATAAATCCATAATTTGGGTGCTAGTTTCAGAATCTAGAGCACCAGTTGGTTCATCTGCTAGTAAGATATCTGGATCATTGATTAAAGCACGAGCTATGGCTACTCTTTGCATTTGACCGCCAGACAACTGATTTGGAGTTTTATGGATATGTTTTTCTAGGCCAACTTTTTTTAATACTTCTTTAGCTCTTTTAATTCTTTCTGATTTATTAACACCTGATAAAGTTAAAGCTAATTCAACATTTTGTAAAACACTTTGATGAGAGATTAAATTATAGCTTTGAAAAACAAAGCCAACACGATGATTACGATAAGAATCCCAATCGCGATCTTTATATTTTTTAGTACTTACTTCATTAATTATTAAATCACCAGAGTCATAGGTATCTAAGCCACCAATGATATTTAATAATGTGGTTTTACCGCTACCACTAGGTCCTAAAATTGAAGCAAACTCATTTTTTCGAAAATTGATACTAACATTATATAGAGCTTTTTGTTTAAATTCGTTTGTTTCATAAGTTTTAGTTATTTTTTTAAGTTCTAACATAGTTTCATCCTTTCCGTACTAATTTATTATAGCAATAATTATATTAAATATCAAAAAAATGAGCGATATTTCACTCATTTTTCACACTCTGGGTGAGAAGAAAAATAAATTACAGTTCAATATGATAGATTTTCATAGATAAGAGGTAGATAAAAATTTCTCTAAATTATAAATTGGGGTGTATATGCCAAAAAGACTAATTAAATATTTATTTAATAATGAACTGAATTTAAAAGCTAGTAGTGCGGGTATAATTAAAATAGAATGGAGTAATTTCTCAAAAATAAGACTGGAGTTAAGAGTATAAATAATATTTTTTTAAAGCAACTACAAGCTTTTACTATTTTTCTTCTTTTATAGAGTGCTTTTAATTTTTAAGTTTTTTGATTATCCAAAACCTCCCTACTATATTTGAAGGGAAAACTTTACCCTTCACTATATTTATTATAAAAAACTTTCCAATTTCCTCTAATTTTTTGCAATTTTTTTAAAAAAACTTTAAAATTTGACATTTTTATGTAAAATTTTGTCAAAACTTTACACGTTTTTATGCTAATTAGCGATTCCTTATGGTGCTAATCTTGTTCCTGTTCTACCAATAATTTTTACATCAAACTAGTTATAACATCATAATTTGACTTAATGGTAGTTTGGTTATTCGAGCGATAAGTGACTTGTCCATTTTTTCCTTTAGCATGGCTTTCGCTATCTCTTTTTGATTTTTGGTTTTTCCGATAGCTTCACCTTTTTCTAAACCAATGGCTTCTCCTTTTTCTTCTACTTCCATATTGTTGAATACTCCTTTCGTATACTTTCTTAATTCT
>CANQIR010000017.1 GCA_947624095.1 uncultured Bacilli bacterium | reverse complement strand
GTTACTTAACTCGTCGTTTAGTAGATGTTGCCCAAGATATCATTGTCAAAGAACACGACTGTGGTGCTATCGCTGGAGTTGAAGTTGAAGACTTTATCGATGATAAATCTGGCGCAGTTATCGAACCACTTGCTGAAAGAATTTTAGGCCGTTTCGCTGCTAATAACATTCTTGATCCAGAAACTAAAGAAGTAATTGTACCAAAAGGGGAAATGATTACTGAAAATCTTTGCAATAAGATTATCAAGGCCGGTATTAAGAAAGTTGAAATTAGAAGCGTTCTAACCTGTAAGACACCTAATGGTGTATGTCAAAAATGTTATGGTCGTAACTTAGCTACTGGTAACTTAGTAGAAACTGGTGAAGCTATCGGTATTATGGCTGCACAATCAATTGGTGAACCAGGTACCCAATTAACAATGCGTACCTTCCACTCAGGTGGTGTTGCCCACGGTGGTGATGCCGATATTACCCAAGGTCTTCCAAGAGTTGAAGAATTATTTGAAGCTCGTAATCCAAAAGGTAAAGCTACTATTGCTGAAATCGGTGGTAAAGTTGCTAGCATTGAACCTATGAATGGCAAATTCAAAGTTGTTGTTGAAAATGACGTTGAAGCGCATGAACACGTAACGAACTTTAATGCTAAGATGCGTGTTGAAGTAGGGGACACTGTTAAAGCTGGTGACAAGTTAACCGAAGGAGCAATCAGTCCAAAAGAATTACTTGCTGTCACTGACCCAATTACAACTGAACAATATATTTTGAAAGAAATTCAAAGTGTTTATAAATCTCAAGGTGTTGATATTTCCGATAAACATATCGAAGTAATCGTCCGTCGTATGATTTCTAAGATGCGGATTATTGATGGCGGTGATACTGACTTCGTAGAAGGTTTAACTGTTTCACTACGTGACTTCACAGAAGGCAATAAACCAGTAATCCTAAGTGGTGGCGTTCCTGCAACTGGTCGACCAATTATGTTAGGTATTACTAAATCATCACTAGAAACTGATTCCTTCTTATCAGCTGCTTCATTCCAAGAAACAACAAGAGTATTAACTGAAGCTGCTATTAAAGGTAAAGTAGATTATCTAAGAGGATTAAAAGAAAACGTTATTATTGGTAAATTAATCCCAGCTGGTACTGGTGCTAAACAATATAGCGATATCGATATTCTTCTTGAAAAAGAATTTATGAGTGATGAACCAAGTGAATTTTTAGAAGAACATCTAATAGATGATAAAGATTTAGAAAATACTGTTGCTGAAGCACTATCTAGCGAAGCAATAGAATAAGGATTGTCAAAGCAATCCTTTTTTCTTACCCAAATAAAAAACCACATATCGTGGTTAAAAATCCAAATGTTTACTCCTCAATAACGGAACATAACTTTCTTCCGTATCTTTTAAAACACTAGCTACCAAATCTCCCTTTTCAAAATCAGTAGATTGTTGACAATAATATTCATAAGCTTGCGCATAAATACATACATTCATCATAAAAGTATCATAACTAACTATCTCCGGTACTAATATTCTTATAGAATCTTCCGTTGGAAAGCAGCCATAAGTTTTACCATCCTCACTAGCACTAGATTTCACTCTAACAACTTTACCTTCCATAAACATAAAAAACTGCGTATCCATAAATTGTAAGACTACATCATCAAAACCTAGTACCATTCCCATAGCTTTATTACCAATATCCAAAACTTTATCTAATGCTTCATCTTGAACTTCCAAAATTCCTAATTTATCTTTAGTTTTAAAATCATATTGTCTAAAAAAATCTATTGTATCTAATAAACTAATAAGGTAACTATAATAACTTTCCTGACAACTAACCACCGCATCCTTAACTTCCTTAGTAAAGTCAATATTTGCTTGTATATCGCCATTTCGATACCCGTGATCATTAATAAAATCACTAATTACCCTAAATCTTTTAAATACTAATTCCGCTTCTCGGTATTTATTAAGTATATCTTTACTAAAAGCAACATTACAAAAAGGTAAAGATTTCAAGAAAGCTTTGCCAAATAACTTAGCTAATTCATTTGGTAAATGCTCACTTTTATCTAATTCTCTATCTAAATCTTCTATTGCTGTATATAGCTCATGGGTTTGTCTAAACCGCTTTTCATTAGGAATATTACTTGCCATAATTCCACTTCCTTAAATGTAAAGGTATTATATCATATGTATTGAAAAAAGCAACTATCACATTTATAATTATCTAAGGAGATATTATGAATCAACAAATAACTAAAATTTTAAATAAAATTGAAAATAATGGTTTTGAAGCTTATATCGTCGGTGGTTATGTCCGCGACTATTTATTAGGTATTAGCAGTACAGATATTGATATTTGTACCAATGCTTTACCCAAGGATTTAATAAATATATTTAATGCCAATTCCTTTAATAATCCAACATATGGTTCTTTTCGCCTTCGTGCTTCTAAATATACCTTTGATATAACAACTTATCGAAAAGAAGGCAAGTACCATAATCGTCGTCCCACCGAAATTCAATATATACATAACCTTTTAGAAGATTTGCAAAGAAGAGACTTTACTATCAATGCCATATGTATGACAAGTAGTGGTGAAATAATCGACCCGTTAGGTGGTCGTACAGATTTACAAAATCGGCTAATTAAATGTATTGGCGATACTAAAACTAAATTAAAAGAAGATCCTTTAAGAATCTTACGTGCTGTTCGTTTTTGTACCATCCTTAACTTTAATCTTGATCCATTAATTGCTAAAGAAATAAAAAAGAATGGTCATTTAATAAAAAACTTATCTTATCAAAGAAAAAGAGAAGAGTTGGATCGTATTTTATTATCACCCAATGTTAAAGATGGCTTAAATCTTTTAAAGTCTTTAAATCTTTATGACTTATTAGAGATATCCCATCATAACTTAGTTCCCGTTAACAATCTATGTGCTATGTATGCCCAATTAACCATCTCCAATCAATATCCCTTCACTAAACTAGAAAAAAATACTATTAATAATATCAAAAATATCCTTAAAATTGGTACTATTAATAATCATACTTTATATAAGTATGGTCTTTACATTAATCAATTATCTGCTAAAATATTAAATATCGACGTTAAAAATGTTAACTCTATGTATGAATCTCTTCCTTTAAAATCACCTCAAGAACTAGCTTTATCTCATAACTCTCTTGCCACTCTTACCAATCTTAATCAGCAAAAAAAAGTCAAAGAATTATCTGAAAAGTTAATTAATCTAGTCCTTGATGAAAAATTACCCAATACTAGAGAAGCTCTAACCGAGTACATAACCCAAGGTGGTGAATAATATGAATACTTTTAATAAAATAGTTAAATCACATCGTTTTGTTGTTACTGATTATTTAATCCGTATTGCTTTAAGTAACAATTTATCTATGAATGAATTCCTTCTTTTAATCTTTTTAGACAATAACTATACCAATAATTTTGATCCTTCATTAATTAGTAAAGTAATCTCTTTACCTGAAACCACCATCCTAGAATCATTTAATTCCCTTATTCAGAAAAAGCTAATCTCTCTTAAACCAACTAAAGATTTAGAAGGAAGAATTACCGAGGAAGTAGATTTATCTAATATTTATGATGAAATTGAAACTGATATTATAACTGAAACCCAAGAAGAAGAGAAAGTATCAATATTTACCGCTTTTGAAACTGAGTTTGGTCGCCCATTATCTAGTACAGAAATTGAGCTAATTAAAGCTTGGCTTGATAATGGTATCAGTGAAGAATTAATAATTGGCGCTTTAAAAGAAGCCAAATACAATGGTACTACCAGTATTCGCTATATCGGAAATATTGTTTATGAATGGAATAAGAATAAATTTAAGACGATGAAAGATGTTGAAGAACATTTAAAAAAACACGATGAACAACCTATTCAACAAGAATTATTTGATTATGATTGGTTAAGTGATTACGATGAATAAAGATTTAATTATTGAAGCCTTAGATTTATTATATCCTAATGCTCAATGTGAACTAAAATATCAAAAAGATTATGAATTACTTATTGCTACCGTATTAAGTGCTCAGTGTACTGATAAACGCGTTAACGAAGTTACAGCTATCATTTTCCAAAGATATGATATTTTCTCTTTAGCTAAAGCTAATATTCAAGATATTGAATCAATTATCAAGCCAGTTGGTACTTTTAGAAGAAAAGCTCTTTATGTTAGTGAAATTGCTAAGTCTTTAGTTGCTAATTACCAAGGTATTGTTCCTAATAATCGTGTTTACTTAGAAAGCTTACCAGGTGTTGGTCATAAAACTGCTAATGTAGTTTTATCTAATATTTATAATGTCCCAGCTATCGCTGTTGATACTCATGTAAGTAGGGTAGCCAAACGTTTAAAACTAGCCAAAGAAACTGATGATGTTACAATTATCGAAAAGAAATTAATGAAAAAATTTCCTAAAGCCAAATGGAGTAGGTTACACCATCAACTAGTCCTCTTTGGTCGATATACTTGTAAAAGTCTTAAACCAGAATGTCAGACTTGTCCTTTAAACAACAATTGTCCTTATTATCAACACCACATAAAAAACTATTGATCATTTGACCAATAGTTTTTATATACATTCATTATCGTCATTACATCCATTACTACATACATTAACTGTTTTTCTAGTACTATAATTCTTTCCATTATAAGTTATATCATAATTAATATAATAACTACCAGGTTGATTAAGTAAGATACTATTAACTATATTATTATTCAAATAATAATTCTTCGTAACTAAAGCACTACTTGTTACATCAACACCTCGATTATAGACAATCAAAGAATTAGAATCATCATAAACTCCATCAGCTATAACCTTAAAACAAACCTTGTCACCACCATTATGTCTTATAGTTACTTCATCCGGCATTTCCACCGAACTACCAGTCGTCTCAATAGTTAAACCTGAACTCATATTAGTCTTATAAATACTATAAGCAGATTTAACTACATAAGTACAATCACCAGTTGGACATTCGTGAGTATAAGTAGTATTAGTTGTATATCCTAAATTAGTTAAGCCACTCTCATCTTTTAAATAAATTTGATAACCAATAGTTCCAAAATTATTATTATTATAATCAATTCTTTCATTATAATATTTCTCCGCCCATTTACTATAATAAGTATTAAAATAATTTTGTAAATAATTAGTATCAATTGCTTGTGGCATCTCAATTGGATTCCAACTAATCGTTACAGCTGAACCATTATATACATATCCACCACCAGTCGGATTATCTAACTGAGCAAATCTCTTTGATACCTCAGTTGGTTCTGTTCCTTTTCTAAAATATTCACTAGTAATTAAATCTTCCGGTGTATTCTCACTCGCAAGTTGCGCTGGGAATGTCCATTTCTCTACATTAACTTTAACAACCCCATCAGGAACATCAAATCTAGCTGCTGGTTTTAATTTAAATATTTCACTTCCTACTGCTGCTGTAATCTTTCTTCTTTGATTATCGCCACCATTTGCTGTTGTATAATGGTCTTTATATAATTTATCATATCCATACCAAACCGATATTGAATAATTAGGTGAGTAAACATCTACCCAATTATCTCTTGATAAACTGCCAGCTACACTATCCGGAATACCCGCATTTTTAATTGCACTATAATCATAAGTACTTGTTCCTGATTTAGCCGCTAAATCTGTTCCACTAACATTAAGATTACCAGCAACCCCTGTTCCCTTTGTTGACATTAGCATTGAATTAATCATAAATGCAGTTTCTTCACTCATAACTTTTTCTCTTTGTGGATTAGCTTCCCAAGTTTCTTCCGTATCAATATAAGTAATTTTTCTTACTGAATAAGGCTCTATATAATAACCGCCTCTAGCAAATGCCGCATAAGCTGCCGATAATTGTAAAGGACTAACACCATCAAATCCCCCAATTGACATCGACTCTAGTAACGTATCACCATAATCAATTCCTAAATTATGAACAAATTCACTAATTTTCTCTGGATCAACTTGTTGGAAAGCTTGTAATGCTGGAATATTTCTACTATACATTAAAGCCGTTCGCATTGTTACAATTCCACCACAAGACCCATCACTATTTTTAATTGCCTGCCCATTTGAATAAGTCATATTACATTCATTAAAGAAAGGCGAGTAGGTTGATCCATTGTTATACTCTAGATATGGTCCATAATCAAATATTGGTTTTGCCGTTGATCCTGGATGCCTAAACATCTGCGTAGCAAAATTATAAGCACTCTTACTTTTCGATTGATTTCTTCTTCCTAATATACCCGCTACCGAACCATCCTCAACATCTGTAACGGCAACTGCTGTTTGAACTAAATCATCCACAAACTCATATCCTAGCTCTCCCGAATCAAGTTTTAATAAAACATCCTCAACCTGTGTATCAATAGTCGTATCAATTATCATCGGTACATTATATGGCTCAACTCCTGTTTTATCACGTACCTCATTAAGAACTACATCGATAACTGATTGATATTTCTGTTCATCTGAATAAACTCTCTCATCTTCCGGTAATAATAATGATTCTACACTAATCGATTCAGCAATATTTTTTTGTTCCTCCGTAATATATCCGTGTCTTACCATCAAGTCCAAAACAACACTCCGTCTTTTAGTAGCTAATTCTGGATTAGTAAAAGGATTATAATATAGTGGATTATTAAAAATACCGGCAATTAAGGAAGCTTCAGCTAAAGTTAAATCCCTAACTGATTTACCAAAATATCTTTGACAAGCTGCTTCAACTCCCCAAGCCCAATCACCAAGCCAAGGAACATTAACGTAAAATTGAATAATCTCTTGTTTAGTATAAACCTTTTCTATTTTAAATATTGAAAAATAAATATCTGTAAATTTTCTAACTATCCCTTTTATCCCACTAGCTTCAGTAGAAGTATAGTTATTTTTCGATACTTGCATTGTAATCGTCGAAGCTCCACCGGCATTTTTATTACCCATCAATTGACCTAACGAAGCTTTAGCAAATCTGGCAATATCTAAACCATTATGTTGAAAGAATCTTGCATCTTCGGTAGCAACAATTGCATCGATAAGAACTTCCGGTAACTCATCATAATATACTGTCTCTCTGTTTTCCGCTCCAACTCTTGCAAATTCCACCCCGTTTTTATCATTTAAAACAGTCATTTCTTTATTATATACTTTATCTTCATCAAATTCCCCAGCTGTAAAAATAATATATAAAGCAAATATAATTAAGATCCCAATTCCCAATATTCCTAAACTAAGTAGAATTGTTAAAACAATATTCTTTGTTGTCCATTTTCTTTCTTTCTTTTCCTTCTTAGTCTTTTTCTTAATTCCTACTAATTCCTTACCTGGTTGCTTTTCTACTTTAACTAGTTTTTTCTTAACTAATCCCATATCTTATTCTCCTTTAAAATACTTTCTATCTACTGCTTCTAAATAATCTAATGCCGGTAGATAGCCTTCTTTTATAATTAATCCCTTTTCTTTTATATAACTATATGCAATCGATTTCCTTTTAAAATTATCTATATAATAAATATAATCAGTACCATCTAATAAATAGTGTATCCCATTCATTAATATAATTAAAAAAGCAATCCCTCCATGTCTAATAACCCCTCTAATATGCTCAGTTTGATGTTGATGAATATTCGATAGGGGAAATGCCGTTTTGTTTAAGCATTCCTTCGCATCAAAATCGATGTACTTGCCTTTATATATTCCGTTATAATCCAAAGTCGACTGCATCTGGAAATAAGCTTTTTTAATAATCTTTTTCTTATTCTCATAAGCCACATCGACAATCCCTATCGGAGTAGGTTTCTTGAAAATCAAAGCAATATCTTTCTCTTTATAATAATTATTTGTCTGGTTTAATAAAGCTTCAAGATTCATTCCTCGATTGCTGTGTGATATTTCCATCTTCAATGGTGCCTTTTTATTAATTTTATTCGGGTAGTTCACAAACATCACCTTTTTTAATTATACTATATCTTCCTGAAAAAATCCAACTCTCCCTATCTATTATTATAATATTGACATAAATTATCTATCATTGTCGAAAATATACCATCTTTCATAAAATTAATTATAATAGGATAAGAAAGAGTGATTATATGTTACGAGCTTCTTATTTTATTGATCAAATGCTTAAAGAAATAGATGAAGGTATCCTTAATTTAAATACTATCGACCTTTCCAATTCGACCAATCTTGACAAATAGCTTCTTATTCTATTATAATTGATACATAAGAAGGGTGATAAATATGTATAATGATCGAATTGTCTTAACTCCTGAAGATATCTTAAACAAAGAGTTTAAAATAGATGCTAGAGGTTTTAGACCCCAAGAAGTTGATAAATTTCTTGATATCGTCATTCGTGATTATACTGAATTTATGGCCATGACCAAAAAATTAGAGAGTCAAGTATCTTCTCTTACTGAAGAAAACAATCGCTTAAAAAATGAACTTCGTAAATTAAGAAGTAACATTGAAGCAGCAGAGAGTGCTTCATCTAATAATGGTCAAGTAAATAATGTAGATCTTCTTAGAAGATTGAGTCAACTTGAAAAAGTTGTTTATGGCAAAAATGAATAAAATCTGGACAAATGCTGCTTAATATAATTGAGTAGAGGAAAGTCCATACTCGCACAAGCTGGAATGCTTGTAGTGTTCGTGTTTAGGGAAACCATAACCTAAAGTAGAGAAATCTAACGGCGTCTTAAAGCCTAAGCCTTAATGGTATGGTGGCAAGACCTAAAGTGCCAAAGAGACGAGACTTTTGGAAACAAAAGTAGTGGAACGCGGTAAACCCCACGAGCGAGAAACCCAAATTTTGGTAGGGGAGCTTTTGCGTAGGAAACAAAACGAAGCAAAAGATCTAGTTTACTAGATAGATAAATATTTGTCGCCACTTAGTGGTACAGAACATGGCTTATAAGATTTTATTTATTTTAGTTAAAGAAAAGGAGTGACTTATCTTGAACGAGATTGGCGAAGAGCTAAGATCAACAAGAGAAACAACTGGTATTAGCTTAGAAGAGGCCAGTAATGATTTAAAGATTAAAACCCTAATATTAGAAAATATTGAAGCTGGAAATATTGGCTGTTTTAAAGATATCTTTGCTTTAAAAGATTATATCTATAATTATGCAAAATATTTAGGACTAAATCCCGATAAAATAACCGATGAATTTAATGAATATTTATTTGAATATACATCAAAAATACCAGTGAAAGATATTGAAAAAGCTGTTAGAGAACAGGCAAAAGAACGTGAAGAAAATCGTATATCATCGCCTTATACTAAAACTCCAACAAAGTATCGTAAAACTAACCTACTTTTAGTTTACTTAATAATTGGCGTCTTAGTTATATTGGCTATTATTTGGTCCGTTAAACAAATTACTATTAATAATGAATCTACAAACGTAATAAGTTATGTTAAATAAGAGGTGTTAATAATGAAACTAAATTTACCAAATAAAATAACTCTAATGAGAATTGCCTTAGCTGTTATCATCTTAGTCTTATTGCTAATTCCTTGGCATCAGTTAGGTTTAAAATTCCCTGAGTATTATTTATTAGGTGTTAATATAGATATCCGTTATCCAATATGTGGCGTTTTATTTCTCATCGCTTCGATTACCGACTTTCTTGATGGCTATATAGCTAGAAGTCGTAATTTAGTAACTGACTTTGGTAAAGTAATGGATGCCATTGCTGATAAAGTTTTAGTAAATGGTTTGCTTATTATCTTAGCTAATGATGGCTTTATTCCTGTAGTAGTACCTGTTATTATTATTACTCGTGATATTGTTGTTGATTCCATTAAAATGGCTTCTGGTAATAAAGGTAAAGTCGTTGCTGCCAGTTGGCCAGGTAAAATTAAAACCATTTGTATGATGATTGGTATAACCTTAGTTTTATTCTATAACTTACCATTTGAATACTTTGGTTATTCTGTAGCTGATTTAATAGTCATCATTGCTACTATCTTATCAGTTGTCTCTGGCTGCCAATACTACTTTGCTAATAAAGACTTTATATTTAGTGAAAAATAATGCTAGTTTACCTAGTATTTTTTCTTTTTAACAATACACGAACGTATGTTTACAAAAATTGTTGACAAACATTTCAAAGTATAATAAAATGAAGATGTAAGAGAAATTTTTAGGAGGATACAAAATGAAAATACTCAAAGATGAAAAAGATAAGGACAAAGCTCTTGAGCAAGTCCTAGCTGATATCGAAAAACAATTCGGTAAAGGTGCTATTATGAAATTAGGCGAACAAGAACATATGGAAATCGATGTAACGCCAACGGGTTCTTTAACCTTAGATATTGCTTTAGGAGTAGGGGGATTTCCTAAAGGTCGAATAATTGAAATTTACGGTCCAGAATCATCAGGTAAAACTACCTTTGCTCTCCAAGCTATCGCTGAAGTACAAAAAGCTGGTGGTCGTGCTGCTTTCATTGATGCGGAACATGCTTTAGATCCCGTCTATGCTAAAAACTTAGGTGTCAATATTAATGAACTATTACTTTCTCAACCTGATACTGGTGAGCAAGCATTAGAAATTTGTGAAGCCTTAGTTCGTAGTGAAGCTGTTAACATTGTTGTCATTGACTCTGTTGCAGCCTTAGTACCTCAAGCAGAAATCGAAGGGGAGATGGGAGATTCTCACGTTGGTCTTCAAGCCCGTTTAATGTCCCAAGCCCTAAGAAAACTATCCGGTACCATTAATAAAACTAAAACTACAGCTATCTTTATTAATCAATTGCGGGAAAAAGTTGGTGTTCTATTTGGCAATCCTGAAACCACTCCTGGTGGTCGTGCCTTAAAGTTCTATGCTTCTATCCGTTTAGATATTCGCCGAGCTGAACAAATTAAAGTAGGTGACCAAATTATCGGTAATCGTACCACAATTAAAGTTGTTAAAAACAAAGTCGCTCCTCCCTTTAAAACAGCTAGCGTCGATATTATGTATGGCGAAGGCGTAAGCAAAGAAGGCGAACTAGTTGATATAGCTAGTGAGATAGATATCATTGATAAAAGTGGTGCTTGGTATGCTTATAATGGCGAAAAAATTGGCCAGGGCAAAGAAAACGTTAAACAATACCTTAAAGATAATCCTGCGTTAGCTGCTGAAATAGAGCAAAAAATTCGTGCTCATTATGGCTTTACTAAAAATCAAAACCAAGAGCAAGTTAAAAAAGACGATACTCAGTCTGAATAGTGAACTTTGATTTCACTATTTTTTCTTATCCAAGATATGGTATAATTCTTTTAGGTGGTAATAGTGAATATTTACGGTATCAAACGAAGTGATTTAGAAGATTACTTCGTAAATATGAATGAAAAAAAATACAAAGCTTTACAAATATATGAATGGCTCTATCAAAAGCGAGTTAAATCATTTGCAGAGATGACTAATTTAAAAAAAGAACTCCGAGATAAGCTAAGTCAAGATTTTAGTACAGAATTTATTTCTATTAGTAAAAAACAAGAAGATAAATTAACGAAAAAATATCTTTTTAAACTATTAGATGATAATTATATTGAAGCGGTCTTAATGGAACACGATTATGGTCTAAGCGTTTGTGTATCTAGTCAAGTTGGCTGTAATATGGGATGTGCCTTCTGCGAAAGTGGTCGTTTAAAAAAAGTCCGTAACCTAGAAACCTATGAAATAGTTGAACAAATTTTATTAATCGAAGAAGATATCGGTAAAAGAATTAATAGTGTTGTTATTATGGGTATTGGTGAACCATTAGATAATTACGATAATGTTTTAAATTTTATTAAAATTATTAATGACCCAATGGGCATTAGCATTGGTGCTAGACACATAACTTTATCAACTTGTGGCCTCATTCCTAAAATTGATGAATTAAGTAATGAAAACATCCAAATTAATTTAGCCATTTCATTGCACGCCCCAAATAATGAAATCCGTTCTAGCATAATGAATGTCAATAAAGTGTATAATATTAATGACTTAATTGTCACAATAAGACACTATATTGCTAAGACCAATAGACGAATTACCATAGAATATGTTATGCTTAATAATATAAATGATAGTGATGCTTGTGCTAAAGAATTAGCTAATTTACTCAAAGGCTTAAATGTCTACGTAAATTTAATTCCTTACAATGAAACTAATCATTTACAATTTAAAAAGAGTAGTAAAGAACGAATTACATCGTTCTACGATGTCCTTAAGAAAAATGGTATTAATGTTACCATCCGTAAAGAATTTGGTAGTAACATTGATGCTGCTTGTGGACAGTTAAGAAGCAAAGAGGTGAAATAATGAAATCATTTTATTTAACAGATGCTGGTAAAGTAAGAAGTCATAACGAAGATAGTGTAACTATTTTAAAAAATGCCAGTGGTGAATACCTGATGATTGTTGCTGATGGTATGGGAGGGCACCGAGCTGGTGAAGTAGCTTCCTCAATGGTTGTTACTCATCTCGGCAAACGCTTCTCATCCCTAGCTAGCGTTGGCTCCAAATTAGATGCTGTCAATTGGTTAAATGATAACATTAGTGAAATTAATAAAAATATTATTGACTATACTATAGAAAATCCTGATTCTACCGGAATGGGAACTACAGTAGTAACTGCCATTCTTACCAAAGAATACTTAATATTTGGTAATTTAGGTGATAGTTCTGGATTTGTCTTAAAAAATGGTAAACTTCATAAAGTTACCAAAGACCATACCTTAGTAAACCTTTTAGTTGCTGCGGGCGACCTAACTGAAGAAGAAGCCAAGTTCCATCCTAAGAAAAACGTTTTAATGAAAGCTTTAGGTAGCAATGAAAAAGCCGAAG
>CANQIR010000016.1 GCA_947624095.1 uncultured Bacilli bacterium | reverse complement strand
ACCAGCTGAATCCCCTTCGACTATAAATAACTCAGATATTGTAGCATCTTTACTAGTACAATCAGCTAATTTACCCCACTGATTAGTAATTTCTAGACCACCTTTTCTTCTCGTTAATTCTCTAGCTTTCTTAGCAGCCACTCTTGCTCTAGAAGCCGTAATAGCTTTATCGACTATTATCTTAGCTTGTTCTGGATTCTCTAATAAAAATCTTTCAAAACCATTACTAAATACATCATCAGCTATCTTTCTAACTTCAATATTACCTAACTTAGTCTTAGTTTGTCCTTCAAATTGAGGATCAGGATGTTTACAAGAAATAATCATAGTTAATCCTTCTCTAACATCATCACCTGTTAAAGAATCATCATTGTCCTTAACTAATTTCGCATTCTTTGCATAATTATTAATAATTCTACTTAAAGCTCTTTTAACTCCTTCTTCGTGAGTACCACCTTCATAAGTATTAATATTATTGGTAAAAGAATAAACAGCCGAATTATAACTTTCATTATATTGTAAAGCAACTTCAATTAATATATCATCTTCTTTTCCTTCAACATAAATTATATCATCGTGTATTGGTTTCTTAGTCTTATTAAGCATCTGAACATACTCGATAATTCCTCCATTATAGACAAATTCATCTTTCTTTTCATCTTCTCTTTCATCAATTAAAACTATCCTTAGACCTTTATTCAAGAAAGCCAATTCTCTTAATCTTGTAGCTAAAGTATCATAATTATAAATTGTTGTCTCCGTAAATATCTCTGGATCAGCCTTAAATGTTACCGTTGTCCCTGTTCTTTCCGGATCACATTCATCTATAACTTTTAAATCACCAGTTGAATGTCCCCCATTTTCAAATCTTTGATAATATACTTTACCATCACGATAAACTCTTACTTCTAGCCAAGTAGATAAGGCATTAACTACACTAGCACCAACACCGTGCAAACCACCGGATACTTTATATCCGCCTCCACCAAATTTACCACCAGCATGTAATATCGTAAATATTGTTTCAATCGTCGACAAACCAGATTTTTCATTCATTCCTGTTGGCATTCCTCGCCCATCATCTTTTACCGTAATTACATTATTCTTACCAATTACTACTTCAATATCATCACAATAACCAGCTAATGCTTCATCAACTGCATTATCGACAATTTCCCAAACTAAATGGTGTAACCCTTTTTCTCCAGTACTACCAATATACATACCAGGTCTTTTTCTAACAGCTTCCAAACCTTCCAAAACCTGAATATCACTATCACTATAATGTGTTATTTTTTCTTCTTCCATCATTAAACCTCCTCTACACTTCCATTATTGATAAGAAACTTCTTCGCTTTACTAGCTATTCTTTCATCAATCTTATCAATTTCCGTTGTCGTAATAATTGTCTGTACTTTTTCATCAATTAACTTCAAAATATTATTAATTTTTTCATAATCCAATTCACTAAATAAATCATCTAATATGAGTATCGGTTCTTCACCCATCTTATCTTTATAAATACTAATTAAAGCAAATTTATAAGCAATAATTGCATTCTTTTGTTGTCCTTCCGATCCATAATCTTTTAAAGGTTTTCCATCAACCATAAATACATAATCATCTTTATGAATTCCCATATCTGTCTTTCCTAAGAATAAATCTCTCTTTAAACCATTCTTATAATTTTTACATAATTCTATAGGCTTTTTTCCCTCATAATCACTTACATACTTAATAGTTAACTCTCCAACACCCATTATTGAATTATAAATACTTAATATCTTGTCATTAACCAAATCCAATATTCTTTTTCTTTCCTGTTCTACTTTAACTCCATAACTAACTAACTTTTCAGTTAAGGAATCTAAATATTCAGTAGAAGATAAGCCATTAACACTCATTGTCTTTAAATAAGCATTTCTCTGTTTCAATATCTTATTATAACTACTTAAATATTTTAAATAATTGTTATTAAGTAAGGATATATCCACATTCAAAGACTTTCTTCTAATACTAGGAGAATCCTTAATAATTCTTAAATCATCAGGATTAAACAATATAACTCCTATATTTGATATATAATCACTTAATTTAGCTACCTTATTGTTATTAACTTTAGCTGTCTTTCCCTCACCAGTAATAATTAATTTAAAATTATTAACTCTTTTTTGTAAGACATCAGCTTCTATTCTAGTTAATTCTTTGTTGTTCATAACTAGTACTTTATCCACCGACCCACGAAAGGACTTAGTAAGCGCAAGTACATACACACTTTCTATTAAATTTGTTTTTCCCATTCCATTTTTACCATATACTAGATTAAAGGTGGGACCAAATTCTACTTCTAGTCGCTCATAATTTCTAAAATTTAATAACTTTAAACGTTGTATTTGCATTTTTAAGCCTCTTTTAAGTTCTTATATAAATTTTATAGGTTATCTAGTACTCCTATACATAACTAAATTATACCACAAAAAAACCTTATTTTAAAGGTTTTTTATATTTTCTATTCTTTCTCTCATAATCGAATCTAACTGATAAGCTCTTAATAACTGATTATTAATAGTTCTATAAGAAACATCTAATAATATTTTCTTTCCATTACAAAATTCAATACACACTTTTTTCCCAACTTTATGGATAATATCCACATATTTTAAAGCTAACCAAACACAATTACTATCTTCCGGTGAAATAGTTGGAAAAAAGATAATTCTTTTACTTTCTTCAATAAGAATCGGTACTTTATAAGTGAATCCCGTTACACTAGTTGTCCCCAGTTGCCTACCAGCTAAAGAACTACCAAAATACTCACAACTATCTTCCATAATCCGCCTCGCACTATAATTAACATCTATTTCATCATCTAACTCATATACCTTAGCTTTATTATCGTTAATTGGTACTATAGCCATTGTTTCATAATTAATCTCATAATTGTCCACCTAAAATCCCCCTTCCCGCCACCCTTATATCACTTTTCTTTGTCAAAATTTATCGAAATTTGTCAAATTTGGTAATTTTTTCCATTAAAAAACTAGATATCTCTATCTAGTATGTTTTAATTGGTAATATTAATTGAATTAATGATTCATCTTTTACTGACTTAATAACTATCGGTTTAACCTCTCCATTAAGTAGTATCAATATATCTTCATCCTTTAAAGTCTTTAAAGCTTCTAACATATATCTAGCACTAAAAGATATATCGATATTCGCATTATTAGAAGTTTCTATACTTAATACTGCTTCTCCTTTGCCAATCTCTGATGCATATGAATTAAGAACCATAGAATCATCCTTAATTTTCATCTTCACAATATTTTTATCTTTTCCTAAAGTTAATAAAGCCACTCTATCAATAGCTGAATAATATTCACTTAACTTCGTATTAACTATAATATCAAATTCAGTCGGAATTAAATTACTTGTATTTGGATAAGTTCCACTTAATAGATTAGTCTGAAATAAAATATTCTTATACTTAAATAATACCTTATTATTGAAAATATGCATCTCCATATCTTCATCTTCCCCAATAATCTTATCAAGTTCGATAATATTTTTTCCTGGTATTACAATATTTACTTCTTCTTCAACTGGTGTATCCAATTTTACATTCTTCTTTGCTAAACGATAAGAATCTGTTGCTATACACTCTAAAACATCGCCATTAATTTTAAAATTAACTCCCGTTAATAATGGTCTTAATTCTTGAGTTGAAATTGCAAATGAAGTCTGATTAATAATTGTTTTTAATACTGTACTATTAATAACTAATGGATTCTTACTTTCTTCTAACTTTAAACTAGGATAAACCATTGGATCTATACAATTTAAATCATATTGACTACCTTCAGTATAAATCTTTATTTTATACCCATCCATTAATTCAAAGTTAACTAAGTCACTAGGCATTTTTCTTACTATATCTAATATAAATTTACTTTGAATAATAATCGAACCCTGACTCTCTACCTTAGTTATTTCCTTATTATCAATAAATGTTCTAATTGTTAATTCCCCATCACTAGCTGTTAAAAATAAACCTTCATCATTTAAATCAAATTTAATTCCACTTAATACTTGACTAGTTTGTTTAGTTGATATAGCTTTTGCCACATTACTTAAATTTTCTAACAATATATTTTTCTCTATTGTAAATTTCATTTCAATTCCTTCTTTCTTATTTATTAATTTTAATAATTATATTAATAAGGTGGATAAAGTGGATAACTTTATCTATTCCTTATATCTCCTTTACTCATCTCTATTTTAACCTGTGGATATATATGTGGTTATTAACAAATTCTTAACAATCTCAAAGTTTTTCTTTAATTTCATTAAGTATTTCTTTTAATTGTGAATTCTCTTTTAAATCATGTTCAATTTTATCACACGCATAGATTACAGTCGTATGATCTCTATTACCAAATTCTAAGCCAATTCTTGGAAAAGACTCATCAGTTAATACCCGACATAAATACATTGCTATCTGCCTTGGATAAGCTATATTAGCACTCCTTTTCTTACTTTTTAAAATATCCACAGTAATTTTATAATAATCCGCCACCGCTTTTTGTACACTAGATATTTGATTGTTAATATATGGGTTCTTATTAACATAATCTTTTAAATAATCAATAGCTACTTCTAAAGTAATCTTTCCCGGTACATTCATTGCTACCATCGCCGCCAGTCGATTTAAAGTCCCCTCTAAAGCTCTAACATCACCATCACAATTGCTAGCAATATATTCAATAGCTTCTTCCGTAACTTTATCCGCAAAAGAAAAATTCTTTAATTTATCCTTTAATATTAAACACCTAAGTTCAAAATCTGGCGGAAATATATCCACCGGTAAACCCATTGTAAACCTACTTCGCAGTCTTTCTTGTAATACTTTTAAATCATCCGGTGATCTATCAGAACTAATAATTATCTGTTTATTTCTTCTTTGTAAATCATTAAAAGTATTAAAAAATTCTGTCTGTGTTTTATCAGCACCTACTAACAACTGAATATCATCTATCATCAACACATCGACATTTCGATATTTATTTTTAAAGTTATTTGCATAATCAAATGAGTTTTCATAATCCTTAGTATTAGCTATTCCTGTAAAATCATCTCTAAATTCTTCACTTGGTGCATATAATACTTTTAAATTACTATTTTCTACTATGTAATTTCCAATTGCATGCATCAAATGAGTTTTCCCAAGACCACTACGGCCATATATAAATAACGGGTTATATATTTTTCCTGGAGCTTCTGCTACTGCTAATGCGGCAGTTTTAGCAAATCGATTAGTATCTCCAACCACAAAGTTATCAAAAGTCATTCTTGAATCCAAATTAGGACTAAATTTTTGATCAAATTCCTGTAAATCAACAACTTCTTCTATTACATTATCTGGTACAGCAGGTGGAATTTTTCCTTTTAAAACAAATTCGATATCATATATTTTTCCTGTTAATGTATTAAAAGTTTTTTCTATTAAATCATAATAATTATTTCCCAGTATTTGCATATGGATTTCTTCTGGTACTTCTATTACTATTTTTTCATTATTTGACGATAAAAGTTTAATATTGGCAAACCATGTAGCGTAGGAAACGGGATTAGTTTCATTACTTATTAGCTGTAAAAAATTCTTCCAGATATCATCTGTAATCATCTCTCCACCCCACAGTCTGTCATTTCGTAAAATTATTTTATCTCATCTTGTGGAAAATTAAAAGTACTAAATTTATTAAACATCTCTATTCACAAGAAATCCCCAATTTTATCCCCATTTAAAAGCCCATTATTTCAGTAAATAATCAACTTATTAACTTTATCCCCAAATTTCCTTTTAACAAGTTAATAAAGTTATCCACATATCCACAGTTTTCTGTGAATAACAAATCACTTGACTTTTTCTCTTTTATAATATTATAATAAGAAAGCTTTATTTAGATGTGGAGGTGCAATCATGAAAGGAACTTATCAACCAAATAACCGTAAAAAAGCTAAGAAACACGGTTTCTTTGCTCGTAAAGAATCAAATATTTTAAAGTCAAGAAGAAAAAAAGGACGTAAACAACTTTGCAAGTAATAAAACCACTAATGTGGTTTTTTATTCTATAAAGGAGGTATTATTATTAAAAAGTTTGAAATAGTCAAAAAAAAATTAGAATTTAATAATATTATTCAAAATGGTAAATTTTTTAAAGGTACTTATTATATTATATATATAATGAAAAGAGAAGCCACTCAAACTCGTTTTGGTTTAGCAATTAGTAAAAAAGTTGGCAACGCTGTAACTAGAAATAAACTAAAACGCCAAACTAGGGCGATTATCGATCATAACAAAAAACTATTTCCAACTGGCTTCGATTATATTATAATGATTAAGAGGAGCTGTAATAATGCTTCATATCAAGATTTAAATGATAATCTAGTCCAAATTATTAAAGAAAAGGTGAAAAATTGAAAACAAAAATATTAATTCTATTATCAGTAATTCTTTTAAGTAGTGGTTGTACAAAATATGTTAAAGATGGTAAAACCTCAGTAATTTATGAAGAAACAGGTCAAACCATTACCGAAAATATTCTTTGTAAGCCGACCGATGAAGAATTATTAAATCTCTATAAAGAACATAATGTTTCTACACTAGATGAAGTTCCTGAATGTAACAAATTTGTTCCATCTTCTGGTAAATACCACAGCCTTTGGGAATCTATTTTAGTAAAGCCATTAGCATTTTGCATTTTAAAACTTGGCTATCTATTTAACAATATGGGTATTTCCGTTATGGTTCTTGGTTTACTAATTCGTTTAGCAATGTTACCATTTTCTAAGAAATCAGTTATGCAATCTGAATCATTAAAAAAAGCACAACCCGAAATTGCTAAAATCGAAAAGAAATATCGTAATAAAACCGATAATGAATCTCTGATGATGAAATCTCAAGAAACAATGATGGTTTATAAAAAATATAATATTAACCCAGTATCTGGATGTCTTCTAGCTTTTATTCAACTACCATTATTCTTTGCCTTCTTAGAAGCCATCAACCGTATACCAGCTATCTTTGAAGGTGACTTCTTCTTCGGAATGAAACTTGGTATGACTCCATGGGTTGGTATTAAAAGTGGCAAATATATTTATATCTTACTAATAGTATTAATTATTTTAAGTACTTATTTCTCATTTAAAAAGACAATGAATAGTCAGTCAAATGACGAAATGCAACAACAAATGCAATTTATGATGAATTTTATGATTATTATGATTTGTATCGCATCATTCAGCCTACCAACAGCTATCGCTCTATACTGGATTGTAACTAATGCTTTTGCAGTAGTTCAAAATTATATAATTAATAAAAGTTTAGAAAAGAGGAAGTAGTATGCAAGTAGAAATACTAACGGGTAAGAATAAAGATTCTTTACTAGAAGAAGCTTTAAAAAAGTTAAATGTTGAAGAATCTCAAGTTCTCTACTCATTTAAAGAAGAAAAAGGTGGACTATTCAAATCGGCAACTTACGAATTAAGAATTATCTCTATTCCCGATATTGCCAAATACTTAAAAAATTACTTAGAAGAATTAACTAAAAATATGGGATTAGAAGTTTCATTTGAAACAAAAATTCGTGAAAACCAAATTAATATCAAAATGTATTCTGACAACAATGCTATTCTTATTGGTAAAGGTGGTAAGACTTTATCAGCTATTCAAACTATCTTAAGACAAATAGTATATCGAGAAATAAATCAATATCCGTATATTATTCTTGATGTTGAAAACTATAAAGAAAAACAAGTAAGTTATCTCGAACGTTTAGCTAAAAAACTTGCTAAAGAAGTTGAACAGACTAAAATTGATGTCAAAATGGAAAATATGAATAGTTATGAAAGACGAATAGTTCATAATGCTTTATCTAACTTTAAACATATTTCTACTATTAGTGAAGGTGAAGAACCCAATCGTCACGTTATAATTAAGTATAAGGAAGACTAGATGATTAGTCTTTTTTATTTCCCGGGAAATATTTCCCGGGAAATAATTTTGTGTTATAATACCATCGCAAAGGAGTGATTTTATGGAAGATACAATTTGTGCTATTTCTACTAGTCTAGGGATTAGTGCTATTTCCATTATTAGAGTAAGTGGTCCCGAATCTTTATCCATAGTTAATAAAATCTTTTCTAGCAAATCTGATTTAACAAAAGTACCAAGTCATACAATTCACTATGGCCATATCGTTTCTGGTTCTCACCAAATTGATGAAGTTTTAGTAACTGTTATGAAATCTCCCAAATCATTTACTACTGAAGATACAGTTGAAATTAATTGTCATGGCGGTATTGCTTCTACTAACAAAGTACTTGAATTACTTTTATCTAATGGCTGTCGTCTTGCCGAACCCGGTGAATTTACCAAGCGTGCGTTCCTAAATGGTCGAATAGATTTACTAGAAGCTGAAGCTGTAATGGATATGATTAATGCCAAAACCAATTCCCAAAGAGAACTAGCTATGAATCAAATTAATGGTCGAGTTTCTGATCTTATCAATTCTCTTCGTAGTGAATTAGTCGACATAATTGCTAATATTAATGTTAATATCGACTACCCAGAGTATGATGATGTTGATATTATTACTAATGATATCCTTCTTCCTAAAATAACTTCCACTAAACAAAAAATTACTAAAATCTTAAAAGAAAGTCAAAATGGTCAAATCATCAAAGAAGGCATCAAAACTGCTATTATCGGTCGTCCTAACGTCGGCAAAAGCTCCTTATTAAATGCCTTATTAGATGAAGAAAAGGCCATCGTTACTGATATTGCCGGCACTACTCGGGATATTGTCGAAGGTGAAATAAGTTTAAATGGTATTCTTTTAAAAATTATTGATACTGCTGGCATAAGAACTACTGATGATTTAGTAGAATCCCTTGGTGTTCAAAAAAGTAAACAAATGCTAGCAAGTAGTGATTTAGTTCTTTATATTTTAAATAATAATGAAGAATTATCTACAGAAGAACAAGAACTTCTTAAACAAGTTCTTCAAAAAAATTACCTAATTATAATTAATAAATGCGATTTACCAACTAAATTAGATATAACTAACTTGTCAATCGACCCAAAAAGACTTATTAAAATGAGCATTACCAATAATCAAGGTATTGAAGAACTAAAAACCAAAATAATTGAATTATTTAATCTTGGTGATATTGAATCAAGTGATCCAACTTACTTAAGTAATGCTAGAAGTATTGGCATATTAGAAAAATGTCTTACCAAAATTAGTGAAGTTGAAGAATCAGTATCGCAAAATTTACCAATCGATATGCTTGAAATGGATATAAAATCAATCTGGGAAGAATTAGGCAAAATAAATGGTACTACCTATGAAGAAGAATTACTCGATGAAATGTTCAGTAGGTTCTGTTTAGGTAAATAATTATTTCCCGGGAAATAATTTGGAGGTGTAATTATATGTACGATATAATTGTCGTTGGTGGTGGTCATGCCGGTTGTGAAGCCGCTAGTGCCAGTGCTACTAAAAAACATAAAACTCTATTAATAACTAGTAATTTAAAAAATATTGCCGATATGCCTTGTAATCCCCATATTGGTGGCAGTGCTAAAGGTATAGTTGTTCGTGAAATAGATGCCCTTGGGGGAGTTATGGGAAAAATAGCTGACAAAACCCATCTACAAATTAAAATGCTCAATAGTGCCAAAGGTCCCGCCGTCCAAGCTCTTCGTGCTCAAGGAGATAAAGTTGCTTACCCCAAAGAAATGTTAAAACATTTACAAAGCCTTCCCAATCTAACCATTCAAGAAGGAATGGTTGAGGACTTAATTATTGAAGACCATACTGTTAAAGGCATAATCCTAGAAGATGGAACTAAAATTTTATCCCAAATAGTTATTCTAACTACTGGTACATATTTAAAATCAGATATTCTTGTAGGAAACACCCGTACTAGAAAAGGTCCTCATAATGAAAAACCTTCTAATTATCTAAGTGATCGATTAAAAGATTATGGTTTTCAAATAATTCGTCTAAAAACCGGAACTCCTCAAAGAATAGATCGAAGTACTATCGATTTTTCAAAAACCAAACTAGAACCTGGTGATAATTGCTTTCATACCTTTAGTTTTGACTTAGAGCCTTCTTACAAAATTGAGGACCAAGAACCGTGCTATCTTACTTATACTACTGCTCGGACCCACGAAATAATCCGCAATAACTTAAATAAATCTAGTATGTATGGTGCTTTAGATGATATCAAAGGCATTGGACCAAGATATTGTCCATCTATCGAAGATAAAGTAGTTCGCTTTAGCGATAAAGAACGCCATCAATTATTTCTAGAACCTGAAAGTAGATTTTATGATGATATCTATCTCCAAGGTTTCTCCACTTCAATGCCTCCAGAGATTCAAGAAGAAATTGTTCATTCCTTACCTGGTTTAGAAAATGCCAAAATTTTAAAATATGGTTATGCTATTGAATATGATGCCATCTATCCTACTCAATTACAAGCATCCTTAGAAACTAAAATAATTCAAAATCTCTATACAGCTGGTCAAATAAACGGAACTAGTGGTTATGAAGAAGCTGCTTGTCAAGGTTTAATGGCTGGTATCAATGCTTCTTTAAAATTAGAAAATAAGCCTCCTTTAATCCTTGGTCGTAATGAAGCCTATATCGGAGTCTTAATCGATGATCTAATTACTAAAGGAATCCGCGATCCATATCGCTTATTAACATCACGTGCTGAATTTCGTTTACTACTTCGTCACGACAATGCTGATATAAGATTGCGTAAACAAGGTTATAATGTAGGCTTAATCACCGACAGTCAACTTCAAAAACTAAATCAAAAAATCTCTCAAATTCAAGAACTTAAAACTTTTATGGATAATACCAAGTTAAAACCATCAGAAGTAAAGGAAGTATTTACTAAATATAGTATATCCCTTCCTACCACTACAATGAGCCTATCTCAACTAATCAAACGTCCAGAAATAACTTTTAATATCTTAAATGAAATAGTCCCTATTCCTTATGAAGAAACAATAAAAGAACAAGTATCTATCGATTTGAAATATGAAGGTTATATTAACAAAGCCATTAAGGAAGCTGAAAAGCTAATTAAGCTAGAGAAAAAACAAATACCAAGTGATATCAATTACGATTTAATTACCAACTTAGCTAGTGAAGCTAGACAAAAACTCAAAGAAGTAAGACCTACAACTATTGCTCAAGCTATTCGCATCAGCGGTGTAAACCCAGCAGATATCTCGATATTAAGTATATATCTAAAAAAGGAGTATAATCAAAATGACCATTGAAGAATTTAAAAATGCCCTAGATGCTCTAGGCATAACTTACACCCCTAAAATGCTCGATCAACTAGCAATCTATGCTAACTTCCTTATCGAATACAATAACCATACCAATTTAACTAGAATCACTGACTTAAATCAAATATATCTAAAACACTTTTATGATTCTCTAACAGTTGTCAAAGAAATCGATTTAAATACTATTGAAACTTTACTTGATTTAGGTACCGGTGCCGGTTTTCCTGGTATGGTTTTAAAAATATTCTTTCCTCATTTAAATATAACTCTCCTTGATTCTAACCAAAAGAAAATAACTTTTTTACAAGAATTATCTACCAAATTATCAATTAATGATCTCAATTTAGTTCATAGTCGAGTTGAAGATTACGCCAAAACTCATTTTGAATCCTTTGATTTAGTAACTTCTAGAGCAGTTGCCAATTTACTAACTTTATCAGAATTATCCTTACCATTAGTTAAATTAAATGGTCATTTTATTGCCTTAAAAGGAAATATACTAGAAGAACCAGATTCCACCTATGCAATCAACTTATTAGGTGGCAAAATATATCATCAAACAGAATTCAATTTACCTATCGAAAATAGTCATCGGACAATCTTTCATGTTGTAAAAATTAATCGCACCCCAACAAATTATCCAAGACCCTACGATAAAATAATTAAAAATCCATTGAAAAAAAAAGTAAAATAATGTAATATAGAAATAGTAGGAATAATATAAAGGGGCTGATAAACGTGAACTTAGAATCAGAAGTTTTACAAGTTAATATCGATGACATAATTCCTAACCGCTTTCAACCACGTCTATCGTTTGATGAACAAGGACTAAAAGAACTAGCGGATTCTATCAAAGAACACGGAATAATTCAACCTTTAGTATTACGTAAACTTGGTGATAAATATGAAATAATTGCTGGCGAGCGTAGATATAAAGCAGCTACAATGGCTGGCTTAGTTTCCGTTCCCGCAGTTATTAGCAATATTGATGATAATAAAAGTGCAGAAGTTGCTTTAGTAGAAAATGTCCAAAGAAGAGATTTAACTCCTATTGAAGAAGCGCGTTCTTACAAAAGCTTGTTAGATAAAGGCTATCTTACGCAAGAACAACTTGCTAAAAAAATGGGTCTTTCTCAGTCGGCTATTGCCAATAAACTTCGTCTTTTAAATCTCGACGAAGAAGTTCAACAAGCCTTAATGAATGAAAAAATTAGTGAACGTCACGCTAGAGCATTACTAACTATTAATGATAAAGAAAAACAAAAATTTTGGTTAAATCGCATCATTAATGAGCGTTTAACCGTTCGTCAATTAGATATGGAACTTAAGAAAGACCAAGCAGAAAACGCTGACGGCGATGTACCATTAGCTAAAGCAATGCCAAACATTGACCAAATAAAAAGTCAGGCCGTAGATATAATACCTAATCGTGAAAAAAGGAGTGTAGAAAGTATGATGGTACCAGAAGATATGATGACTGAGTTTAGTGGAGCCTTACCAGTAGATGTAGCTGCTCAAAATCCAACTACCCCAAATCCAAGCTTAGAAGATGTGAATAATCAAATATTACCTCAACCAGAAAATAAATTCTTTAACTTTTCACCTGAAGAATCAGCTAATATGGATACAGGAATTAGTATGGAACCTACTAATGATAATATGTTCCAAGTAGC
>CANQIR010000015.1 GCA_947624095.1 uncultured Bacilli bacterium | reverse complement strand
ACTAACAACGGAAGATTATATGTACTCTTTCGTTATTGGAAAAGAGTTGTAGATAACTACGACACTCGCTCCATTTTGTAATTTATTCGAACTTTTTAGTTCGTTTTTTTGTTGCCGAAAAATTGCTGAAAAGTTGCCAAATAAATTGAGAAAATAATTTTTTATAATTTGAAAAAGTATAATGACCGAAAAGTGACCGAAAATATTGATAAAATTAGTATAATTGTTAGTATTTTCGACAATATTATTCCTAGTTGTTATTAAAGTTCTTTTAATATCATTTAGTACTTAAAATATCTATCATTACTATCTAACATACTGACCTCCTTCTCCAGTTTGCTAATGATTTATGTGTATGTTTATTTTTCTAGACAAGTTAATTCTTTTTTATCTATATTACCTATATAAATTTTTATGTAATCTTTATCTTTATTAAGTAAGGGAGCACCAATAATTTTTTCAATATTATTAATACTTGAACAATCGGTTTTATCTTGCATATCAAATAATAGCCAAAATTCTGGGTTATCGAAATCATATTTTAGTTCTGTAAAATTTATTAATTTCAAGATTTTCTTACTATCTAATGTATTTTTCACAAATTCTGAAATTACTTTTTTTAGTTCTCCACCAGTATTATATTCATTTAAAAATTTTGTCATATCATATATATGTTTGTTAACACCAGATTTACCTTTACAAGCTCCTTTATTAGATTTTAACTCAATAAAAACTAACTTGTAGATATTATTTTCTTTATGTAAAGCAACCATATCATATCGACCTTCAATATTTTGTTCTTTTAATTTTACTTTTAATATACGTGGTAATATCAGTTCCATATCGACAATGTATATATCATCATTTAAGAAATATTTAGTTGTGTATTTATTTTGAATACATCTTTCACCATTTTCTTTACAATTAAATCTTTTATTTAAAAGTTCTTTTAAATGATCTAATAAATATTCCATCAAATATTTTTTGCTATAGCCGCAATAATTTTCTTCGTAAATAATAAAATTATCTTTATTTTCTTCAGCCTTAAAAGTTGCTAATATTTCGCCAACTCCATTGGTGAGGGGAATTTTACTCATAAAATCACGATATTCTTGATTTAATAATTCATTGTTATTAAATTTGTCTCTCGTAATGATTACTACTTTATCATCTATTATCTTAAAATCTAATAGGGTATAACCATAATAGTAAAAAGTATATTTTCCTTCTCTAAATCCTAAAAAAATATCTTTATAATTTTTATTATTTAATCTTTCGGTATAACTACGAATTTTATAAATATTCGTATTTAAAAATGTTTTATCAACACCATCTCTTAAATTCATTGTTCTTAGCTCCTTTTATAGGTTTATTATATCATTCATTGTTAATTAAAGCAATGTTTTAAAATATTAGCTATGGACGTTTATTCAATGACTGATATTTTTTTAATACTGGAAATCATTGATTCTTTAGTTAAATTTTTATATAATGTTTTTATAAAGTTTTGATGCAGATATAGTTTAATGGTAAAATGTAAGCTTCCCAAGCTTAAGTTACGAGTTCGATTCTCGCTATCTGCTCCAAATGGTATTTTTAGTCGGACTTTTTAGTTCGCTTTTTTTATAGCAAAATAATGATATAAAGTACTAAATATATAGAATTAAAAAAATAGGGAAAATTTGATATAATATACTTTGGGTGGTTATGTAAAAAATGGAAAAGAAGTATCGAGTAGGAATAGATATTGGTTCTACTACTGTCAAGTTAGTAATAATGGATAATAAAAATGAAATTTTATATAAAGCTTATAAAAGACATCTATCGGATACAAAGAAAACGATAGTATCATTATTTAAAAGTGCTTTAAAAAAGTATGATAATGATGATAAATTTTCTTTAGTTTTTACTGGTAGTGGTTCAATTGCTTTATCTAAATATTTAAAAGTACCTTTTGTACAGGAAGTTATTGCGTGTAAAAATGCTATTAAACAATATGCTAGTAATACAGATGTAGCGATTGAACTTGGGGGAGAAGACGCTAAAATTATTTATTTTGATACTACGATTGAACAAAGAATGAATGGTTCTTGTGCTGGTGGAACTGGGGCTTTTTTAGACCAAATGGCAATTTTGCTTAATACGAGTACGAGTGGATTAAATGACTTAGCTGCTAAGGGTAAGACAATTTATCCTATTGCGTCACGTTGTGGAGTATTTGCCAAAAGTGATATTCAACCTTTATTAAATGAAGGTGTTAGTAAGGAAGATATTGCTTTATCAATAATGCAAGCAGTGGTAAATCAAACGATTAGTGGTTTGGCATGTGGTAAGCCAATAAGAGGGAATGTTATCTTTTTAGGTGGACCATTAAATTATCTGCCGGTATTAAAAGAAAGATTTATAAAAACTTTAGATTTAAAAGATGAAGAAGTAATATCACCAAAGGATGCTAATTTATTTGTTTGTATGGGTGCTATTTTAGATAGGGTAAAGAGAAAATATTATAATAAAGATGAGATTAATGAATTATTAATAAAGTTAAAGGATTTTAAAGAGGATAGTTCTACTAATTTACAGCCATTATTTAAAGATAGTGATGATTATAATAATTTTGTTTTAAGACATAGTAAATATAAAGTAAAAAGATGTGATTTAAATAAGTATAAAGGGAATGCATTTTTAGGAATTGATGCAGGATCAACTACGGCGAAGATTGCTTTAATTAATGATGAAGGTAGTTTATTATACGAAGATTATCGAAGTAATAAGGGAACACCTTATGAAACAGTTAAAGAAATGTTAAATGAATTATATAGTGTATTACCTAAAGAAGTTATAATTCGCAATGCTGGGTCGACTGGTTATGGAGAAATGCTTATTAAGACTGCTTTTAATTTAGACATTTCAGAAGTGGAGACGATTGCTCATTTTAAAAGTGCTAATTTCTTTGCTCCAGGAGTAGATAGTATTATTGATATTGGTGGACAAGATATGAAATATATCAAAATTAAAGATAATTCAGTAGATAGTATAATGTTAAATGAAGCTTGTTCATCTGGTTGTGGATCTTTTATTGAAACATTAGCTTTGTCTTTGGGAATGAATGTCGAAGATTTTGTTAAATATGCAATTACTTCGCAAAATCCATTGGATCTTGGGTCAAGATGTACGGTATTTATGAATTCAAAGATTAAGCAAACACAAAAAGAAGGAAGGCCTTTAGCAGATATATTTGCGGGTTTAGCTTATTCAGTTATTAAGAATGCTATTACGAAAGTAATGAAGATTAGAGATATTAGCAGCTTGGGTGATAAAATTGTTGTACAGGGAGGAACTTTCTTAAATGATGCAGTTTTAAGAGCTTTTGAAATTATAACTGGGAAAGAGGTAATAAGACCAGATATAGCGGGTTTAATGGGAGCTTATGGTATAGCTTTAATAGCTTTAGATAATTATCAAAATTATGAAGATAAGACGGTTGTAAGTTCTATTAGAACGCGGGAAGAAATTAATAATTTACAGGTAAAGGTAAATCATACGAGATGTATGAGGTGTGAAAATCATTGTGCTTTAACTGTTAATATGTTTGATAAGAAAGTTTATATTTCTGGTAATCGATGTGAAAGAGGTAGTGGGGATAATGGTAGTCATAATACTTTACCAAATATGTATAAATGGAAGTATGAAAGATTATTTGCTTATGAACCATTAGAAAAACCAACTAGAGGAGAAATAGGGATTCCAAGAGCACTTAATATTTATGAGGATTATCCTTTATGGTTTACGATTTTTACGGAATTGGGTTTTAGAGTAGTGATTAGTGATTCTTCAAATAGAGCATTATATGAATCAGGGATTGATTCGATGCCTAGTGAGTCAGTTTGTTATCCAGCTAAATTGGTTCATGGACATATTAAAAATTTGATAAGTAAGGGAGTTAAGACAATATTTTATCCGTGTTTAATATACGAAAGAGATGAATTTGCTTCTTCTGATAATCATTATAATTGTCCAATAGTACAAAGTTATTCCGAAACGATTAAACTTAATATGGAGGAATTAACTAAGAATAATATTAAATATATGAATCCTTTCTTGCCAATTGAAGAAAATAAGTTAATAAAGAGATTTACTGAGTTGCCAGAGTTTAAGGAATATAAGTTTAGTAAAGAGGAAATTAAAAGAGCAGTACATAAAGGATTTTTAGAACTTAATAGATATAAGGAAGATGTTCGAAAAAAGGGAGAAGAGTTTATTAATTATGTAAATGAACATAATGAAAAAGCAATTGTATTAGCGGGGAGACCATATCATTTAGATAAGGAAGTTAATCACGGAATAGATACACTTATTAATAGTTTAGGTTTAGCGGTTTTAACGGAGGATTCAATATGTCATTTGAGTAGAATTAATTCAAAGTTAAGGGTAGTTGATCAGTGGTCTTATCATTCACGGGTTTATAATGCAGCTGATGTAGTTAGTCAATATGATAATTTAGAGTTAGTAGAGTTGAATTCTTTTGGGTGTGGATTGGATGCGATTGTTACTGATCAAACGGAAGAAATATTAAAAGCTAATAATAGGTTATATACAACGATAAAAATTGATGAAATTAATAATTTGGGAGCAGTGAAGATTAGACTTCGTTCGTTAATTGCTTCAATGAATAAGCGGTTAAATGATGCTAGTAAGTATAAGCCTTATAGTTATCAAAAGAATTATTTTAAGAAAGAGGAACATAATAATACGATATTATTTCCAGATATGTCTCCTAATCATATGCCTATCTTTGAAAGTTTATTAAGAAGTGAAGGATATAATGCGGTTTATTTAAGAGAAACTAATGATAAGACAGTAGAGAATGGTTTAAAATATGTTAATAATGATGCTTGTTATCCGGCAATAATTGTTGTTGGGCAGTTGGTTGAAGCTTTGAAAAGTGGAAAATATGATTTGGATAGAACTAGTGTAATGATTACCCAAACTGGTGGTGGTTGTAGAGCTACTAATTATATTGGTTTAATAAGAAAGGCTTTAAAGGATGCGGGATTAGAAAAGGTATCAATTATATCTTTAAATGCTTCAGGATTAGAAAAAGAACAGGGATTTAAACTTAACTTGTCATTTATTAATAAAGCAGTACAGGCAGTTATATATGGTGATTTATTAGCTAAGCTTTTATATGCGACTAGACCTTATGAAATTAAGAAAGGGGATAGTCAGAAATTATATGATAAATGGCAAAAAATTGTATGTAAATCGGTTACTAATGGACGAATTGGGGAATATAAACATAATATTAAAATGATGGTGGAAGATTTTAAACAGGTGAAGGTTAAATTAGTTAATAAACCAAAGGTAGGTATTGTTGGTGAGATATTAGTTAAGTATCATACTTTTGCTAATGATAATTTAGTCTTGAAGTTAGAGGCAGAGGGAGCAGAAGTTTTTTCGCCAGAGTTAATGGGGTTTGTTAAGTATTGTTGTTATAGTGATGTAGTAAAGGAAAAGCTTTTGAAAACTAAAAAAGGACCGGCTTTCTTTAATAAGGCTGCATTGGATATAATTGAAAAGTATGAAAAGCCAGTGAGAGATGTTTTAAGAGGAACACGTTATAGACCGGTAACAGATATTTATCAATTAGCTAAAAATGTGGATGGAATTTTATCAATCGGTAATCAAACAGGGGAAGGATGGTTCTTGACAGCAGAAATGATTGAGTTAATTAAAGATGGGATAACTAATATTGTTTGTGTACAACCTTTTGCTTGTTTACCTAATCATATTGTTGGTAAGAGTGTAATTAAGAGAATTAAATCATTATATAAAGAAGCTAACATTGTAGCTATTGATTATGATCCAGGCGCAAGTCATACTAATCAAATGAATCGAATTAAATTAATGCTGACAGTAGCGATGGATAATATGACTTTAAAATAAAAAAATGTTGATAGATTAAAGGTTATCAACAGTTTTTTTAAATAAGAAATAAAAAGTCATCAGTGATGACTTAGCATTAGAGATATTTTTTTAAGACTTCGACGCTTGTTTCTTGCATAGTAATGTATTTACTGACAACTTTACGGATGTTATCATCGATTTTCTTTTGGTTTAAAATTTTGCGACCTTCGATAATTCCCATATTGACACCTTGAAGAAGCAATTCAGCAATTTTAGAATTACTAGTATCGGTTAGGGTTTTCATTTCGATACCATACCAAGTCATAGCTTTGGTCATCATACCGGTTTCATGAGGCTTTCCTTCGTTGTAATCGGGGTAGATTTCTTCGATACTTTTGGCAAGTTGGTCATAATCATCATACATATTTTCTAAGACTTTTTTTAGTTCACAATCTTCGACTTTATCTAAAGTAAAGTGAACAGCATCGATGCCCATACAAGCACCTTTATGAATTTCATCTAATGCGTTAATGTTTTCTTTTTCCATATAAATCCCTCACTATTATTATGTGAGGGTTTAAATAAATTATACGCTTTCTAATTCTTCATCGTTATGGTCATTATTTAAGCTAGGAATATTCTGTAATTCAAAACGATATTTTTGACCGTTTTGGTTAATTTCTTCGGTAAAATTGGAATATGGACGACACCATACAACATTATTACCATATAAAGCACGATAGATGACTATTTTGTCTAAGTTTTCACTATTATAACCAATAGCAAGGACTAAGTATAAATCGCCTTTATAATGACGATATACTTTATTAATTTTTACTTCCATAGTATCACCATAACTATTGTAACATTGATTAAGATTTAGGGATATATTTTTTTAGAAGTTCTTGGAAACAATTGATATGGATTAATTCATCTTCAATAATATGATTAAGTAAATCTTGAATATATTTATCTTGAATTAAAGTTAGATGATAGCGATAATTACGGATGGCGATTTGTTCTTCCCAGATATTGTGTCTTAACATAGTAATAATAAAGTTATCATAGTTAAGATAACTGGAATTCCAATATTGATAGTAAAATGATGAAGGATTTTTGGCTTTAAATTTAGGAGATAAGCCTAGCAGATGGATAGTTTTACCAAGTAATTCTAAATGTTTCATTTCTACTTTGGCAATTTGTTCCATTGCATTAGCAAATTCGGGATATTTCTTAAAACAATTGAAGTTTTGAAAACTATATTCGGTAATGGCGGTTAGTTCACTATGCATACCTGCATAATCGGTAAGAAGTAAACTGGCATAATAAATGTTTTTACTTTCGACTTTAGGAGATGGGTATTCTTTTTCAAAGGCATATTTCATAAAATCACCTAATTAAGTATATTCAGTTAGTATATTATTAAGTACTTATTAGTAATTGCCAATAATATCCTGGGAGTTTATATGGGAAAATGACATACTAATAGGGGTGGTGCAAATGAAATATCAAAGTTTATGGCAATTAGAAGATGATGATAAAGAGAATTGTTTAGATAAAGATATTGATGTTGATGTATTAATAATTGGTGGTGGGATAACTGGTTTATCGACATTGTATTTCCTTAAAGATAGTAATTTAAGGGTAGCTTTGGTAGAAGCTAGCAGATGTTATCACGGTGTGAGTCTTTATACAACGGGAAAGATTACTTATTTACAGGAATTAGTTTATCAGAAGTTAGTTAAAAAATATGGTTTTGATGTGGCAAAGAAATATTTAACTAGTCAGTTAGAAGCAATTGATCTTTTAGTTAAAATTATTAATGAAGAAAAAATAGATTGTGATTTAGAAAAAGTGAATTCTTATGTGGTAGCAAGAAATAAGAAAGATTTAAAGAAAGTAGAAAAAGAAAAAGAGACTTTAGAAAAAATGGGAGTTAAGGTTTTTAAGAGTAAATGGGCGATTGGAGTTATGGATACTTATGTTTTTCAACCAATTAAATATTTAAAAAGAATAAAGGAAATTGGGAAGAAGTCGGGGAAAGAAATTTATGAAATGACAAGAATTAAAGAAATGGTAAAAATTGAAGATGGGTATATATGTAAGACAGATAAAAATACGATAAAGGCGAAACTTGTAGTAGTTGCTTGTCATTATCCTTTCTTTTTAAAACCTTATTTAATGCCAGTAAAGGTAAGATGTGAGAAATCTTATATAACGGCAAGTAAGAGTAAGAATTTAGGATATAGTTGGATTAGTAGTGATGGTAATTATTCAGCAAGATATCATCATAATTATATAATTAATTTAGGAGGTTCTTATAATATAGCTAATAAACTTAAGGAAAAGAAAAACTTTGAAAGAGTAATTGAATATACAAAAAATAGAGGTTTAATACCTAGTTATGTTTGGAAAAATGATGATATGATTAGTGTAGATGGAATGCCTTATATAGGTAAGATAGAAAAGAATAATGATAGTTTATTAATGGGTACGGCTTATAATACTTGGGGGATGACCAATGGTACTTTAGCAGGTAAGTTAATTAGCGATATGATTTTGGGTAAATATAATAAGTATGAAAATTTATTTGATCCATTAAGAGTAAATATTTGGCAACATAGTTGGGCATTAATGATAAATAGTTTATTAAATATAAAAGGATTTATGGAAAGTAAGATAGTTGGTTCTCATAAATGTCCTCATATGGGATGTAGTTTAGTATATAATTCAGTTAATAATACTTGGGATTGTCCGTGTCACGCTTCTAGGTTTTGGAAAGATGGGAATTTAATTAAAGGTCCTAGTAAAGAAAATATGAAGTTTAAATAAATTATGGTATAATTTAAATTGGTGATAATGATGCGAATTTATTTAAAGGAATATGTTAGTTTAGTAGAAAAGAAAATAAGAAATAAGGAAAAATTTACTAAAGAAGATATAGATAATATGAGAGTAAAGATTGGTTTTTTTCAACACGAGAGAATGATTCATTTAATAGTGACGATGTTCTTTACAATATTTACTTTTATTTTTATGGCTTTGGGAATGCTTTCTTATTTCTTTTTAATACCATTTTTTATTGGGATTGTTTTTCTAATATTTTATATATTTCATTATTATTTTTTGGAGAATAATGTACAATACTTATATAAACTTTATGATGAGATAGTTAATGAAGGAAGAAATAAGTAAGAAGGGGGTTTAGAGATGAAAGAAGTAAGAGAAGATTTTAAGAGAAAAGAATTATTTGATTGGTATGGAACTAAGACTAATCCTTTTATTATTGTTACTACTAAGTTAGATATTACGAATATTTATAATTTAGGGAAAAAATATCAATGTTGTTATGGAAGTATTGGTTATTTTTTAGTAAGAGCATTAAATAGAGTAGAAGAATTTAAATATCAGTATAAGGAGGGAAAGATTATAAAGTATGATATTGTACATCCTAATTATACGCAAATGCTTGATGATGGAACAATTGGTTTTTTTGATGTACCATTAACTGATGATTATGAGAATTTTGTTAGAGATTTTAAAAGAATAGAGAAAGATTTTAAAGAGAGTAGAAAATCAATTTTAAATGATGAAATTGGTTCTATTTGGTTATCTTGTATACCTTGGTTTCATTTTAGTGGACTTATTCCACCATTTGATGGTAATGTGGGTATTCCCCAATTAATTTGGGATAAATTTGATTTTATCGATGGCAGATGTTATGTTAATCTAATGATTATGGCGCATCATGGATTTGTTGATGGATTTCATATAGGTAAGTTGATTAATGAGATGGAAAAAGAAATTGCAAGTATTGAGGGATAAAATGAAAGAGGAAGTTAGGGTAATTGTTAAAGATTATTTAGATTATTTCAAAGATGAAGGAGAAAAGTTAAAGGAATTAGAGACATTCTTGAATGAATTTGATGAGGAAGAAATAAAGGACTGGAATAATTTTAAAGGACATTTAGTAGCTGGAGGATTTTTATTTGCGGAAGAAGAAAAGAAGTTTTTGATGTTATATCATAAGGATTTAGAGATGTATTTATATCCGGGAGGACATATAGATAGGGAAGATTCTAGTATATATGAAACAGCTTTAAGGGAAGTAAAAGAAGAGTCTGGTATTAGGGATATGGAAGTAGTAAAAATTAAAGAGAAAGTAATACCTTTTGATATTGATATTCATACTACTAAGGAAGTAAAAGCTAAGCAGTTGCCTAGCCATAAACATTATGATTTTAGATATTTATTTGTAATTAATAAGGAAGAAGATGTTGAAATAGATAAAAGTGAACATAATGATTATAAATGGGTGGATATTCAAACTCTAGCAAAAGAGGGTAAATATAAACGAGTTGTAGAAAAGTTAAGAAGTTTGTTAGATTTAAATGAGTAGTAGAAATGGAAAATAGAATATGGTATAATTGGGGAAGTAAGAAGGGATTTAATGAAAAAGGTAAATAATTTTTTACGAAAAATGCGAAAATATATAGTTGAATATGTTTCAACGAATAGATTATTTATATCATTTGTAGTACTCTCTTTTATTATGACAATATTAATTAGGGTATATACGGTAGGAACTAGTTATGGTTATAAGCCAATGATTGTTGATATGGCTTTAATTTTATTAATAGGTGCTTTTGGATATTTATTTAAACCAGAGAAACAATTTAAGTATTATTTTATATGGATGATTATCTTTATGGTAATGTGTATTATTAATTCGATTTATTATACTTTCTATTTATCATTTGTTTCTTTTGGTCTTTTATCAGCTTTAGGGCAAGTAGGGGAAGTAACTGGTTCATTAGTAGAAAAGTTAAAAGTAACGGATTTTATTTATATTATATTTCCTTTCTTTTTCTATTATATTCATAGAATGTTAAGTGGTACTACTTATTATAATATGGTTGGTAAAGTAGAGAATGGAAAGAAGATGTTTGGGGGAACACTTGTATTAAGTGTAGTTTTACTTGCTTTTACGATAGTTTCTTTAACGGGGACAGATTATAGTAGATTATCTAAACAGTGGTATCGAGAATATATTGTAGGAAGAATGGGAATTATTTTATATCAAGGGAATGACTTGGTACAGACATTAATTCCGAAGATTAATACTTTATTTGGTTATGATGAAGCAGCTAGAGAGTTTAGAGAGTATTTTGCAGGTGTTTTTGAGGAAAGAGCTAAGACGGATCATACGAATAAATATACTGGTATTTTAAAGGGTAAGAATATTATATTTGTGCATATGGAAAGTATGCAAGATTTCTTTGTTGATATGACAATTAATGGGGAAGAAGTTACACCAACATTAAATAGATTAACTAAAGAGGGAATGTATTTTAGTAATTTCTTTCCACAAATTAGTACAGGAACTTCTTCAGACACAGAATTTACACTTAGTACTTCATTAATGCCAGTATTATCTGGTGTGGTATTTACAAGCACTACTTATCGTGATAGAACTTATAATACAGTACAAAAGTCTTTTAAGGATTTAGGTTATTATACATTTAGTGCCCACGGGAATAAAGCAACAATGTGGGATAGAAATATTATGCATCCGATACTTGGGTATGATACTTTCTTATCACAAGATGCTTTTAATGTAACGAATGAAAATTCTGTAAATTTAGGAATATCTGATGAAGCATTTTATCAACAGTTAGTACCTAAATTGGAGAAAATTGAACAAGAACATTCTAATTATATGGGAACTATTATAACTTTATCAAACCATTCACCTTTTGCGAGTGATAAGAGTTTTAATTATCAATTATATTATAGTTTAGGTAAACTTGATCTTACTAATACTTATCAAAAAGTTAATAATGATGGAACTGTGGAAACAGTAACAGATAATTATTTAGAGGGGACTAGTTTAGGAAATTATATTCATAGTGTTCATTATGCAGATTTAGCATTAGGTGAATTCTTAGATTTAATTGAAAATAGTGATTATTTTAATGATACGGTATTTGTTTTATATGGAGATCACGATGCAAAACTTTCAATGAGTGAATATCAATATTATTATAATTATGATATTAAAACTGGTGAAGTAAGAGATGAAAATGATCCATTATATTATGATTATGAATATTATCGTCATGAATTAAATAGAAAAACTCCTTTAATTATTTGGACAAAAGATGTTAATTTAAGAAATAAATTAAAGGGAGAAAATAAAAATGTAATGGGTATGTATGATATTGGACCAACGATTGGTAATATGGCGGGTTTTGAGAATAAGTTTGCTTTAGGGCATGATATATATGATATTGGTGAGAATAATATTGTAATATTCCCTAATGGTAATTTTGTAACTAATAAAGTTTATTATAATAATTCAACAGGAATGCCTTTCGTAATGGAAGAGGGGACAGTATTAGAAGAAGACTATGTCAAGAATTTAGCGGAATATACGGATAAAATGTTAGTACTTTCAAATAATATAATAGTCCATGATTTAATTGCTAAAGAAGGAGATAGAATACAAGTTAATACTAGTGAGGAAGCGACTGAATGAGTAAGAATAGTAAGTGGTTGTTGGTAATTTTAGGTGTTTTATTAGTTATCTTTATAGGAGTATTTGGATTTTATTTAGTATATAAATTAAATGGTAATGAAGAGAAGAATAAGATTCAAATAGAGGTATTAGATGAGATTAATGATTATGGTTATTCTTTAACTAGTTTGGATAGTAAGTATTATAAAGAAGAGTTTGAAGCTTTAAGAGATATATTAAGTAAAGAAGAAATTGATAAGGAAGCTTATGCTAAAGCAGTAGCTAAATTATTTATTATGGATTTATTTTCTTTAGATACGAAAGTTAATAAATATGATGTAGGGGGAGATATTTATTACTATAGTGAAGATGTTAAGTTAAATGAATATAAGAAGAAGATAGTGGAAGAGTTTTATAATTTGTTAGAAGATAATACTTATGGAGATAGAAAACAAGAATTACCATTAGTTAAAGAAATAGAAGTTAGTGATTATAAAATAGATACTTATATTTTATTTCCTGATACTGAGAAGCAAAGAGAAGTAAGTTGTTATGTAGTTGATTTAAATTGGAGTTATGAGAAAGATTTAGGTTATGATAAAGAAGGTACTGTTATTTTAATTGATAATGGTAAGAAAATAGAAGTAGTAGAGTATAAAGCTAAAACCAACTAAAACTAGTTGGTTTCAGACTGTTGACAAAAGAAATTTTGTCAATGGTCTTTTTATTTTTGAAAAAATATATTATAATAAAACTGTAAG
>CANQIR010000014.1 GCA_947624095.1 uncultured Bacilli bacterium | reverse complement strand
ATTTTTATTCTATCATATACTAATTGATAAATCTATAAAAAATTCCATCAAAAAAGACAACCTTAGTTATCTTTTCCTTCTTCTAATTTATCAACAATATCTTGTAATACACTAGCAGTCTTTTCTTTAACTTCTTCTGTAACTTTTTGAATAGCAGGTGTACATTTATCTTTTGCCATCTCTACTAATTCTTCCGTTTTCTTCTTAATTTCTTTAGCTTTCTTTTTAGCAACAGCAGCAACTTTTTCTTTATCTAAATCTGCTAATTCTTTTTTAATTTCTTTAATCTTTGCTTCAATATTATATTTTACTTCCCCAGGATCAATTTCTTTAATCTTCTTTACTAATTCATCAAGTTTCTTCTTTAAATCTGCTCTAGTTTCACTCCCCTTTTTAGGAGCAAATAAAACTCCTAATCCAGCACCAACACCAAGTCCAACTAAAAACTTACCAAATCCACTTTTCTTTTCTTTACTCATTATTCTTCATCCTTTCCTATTTTTCTTTTCTTAAATATTTTACCAAATATATTACTTACCCCATCTACTACTCTATCAGTAATAGATACAATCTTATCCGTAGTAAAATCAATAATTCCAAAGAAACCATCTAATGATTTAACTTTATCATTAACATCATCTACTACTTTTTCTACTTTGTTAATTGTCCTAATAGATTTAATTCCCAAGATTATACCTACTATTAATATTATAATCAATAGTATATAAATTATAATTGGTAAAAATACTTGTAGAAATTCTACCATTATTCTTCTTCCTTTCTATTATCATACATTGAATCAATTAAATTAAACAAATCTCCCTCTAATGTTTCTTTCTTTTCTTCAGTTTTATCTTGTTTATTTAATTCTTTTTCAATCTCATCTAATATTTCTAAAGCAGAAGTATGTTCATTTACTGCTTGATAATCACTACTAGAATCTTCTTCCTCATTATTATCACTATCATCATTATCATCATAATGTGTAATAATAGGTTCTATATCATTAACCATATCTTCTTCATTAACACTATTAACAATTACATCATCAAGTTCAACATTTTGTTCAGGTGTTGGTTTTTCAAATTTATCAGCAATTAATTCATCAAGTGATTTTTCCGGTTCTTTTTTAATTTCTGGCATCTCGATATCTTCTAATTCCCCAAAAGCTTTCTTTCTAATACTATCGACATCCCTAATTAAAGTATTCTCTGTTTTTTGTTTTGTTACTACATCTTCTTTTCGATAATTCTTATCTAATATCCCATAAACTGGTGAAATAACTGGTGAAGGTCTAAAAGGTTTCTTTTCCTCTACCGTCTTAGTCATTTCATATCTACTATAATCTTTACTTTCTACTTTCTTTATATTAGTCGTTGTTGTCTTAACTACCACATCATCCGGTCTTACTCTACTAACACTTTGACTAGTTCTTTGTTGAACAGCTGCTGTATCACCCCGATGATTAACTCTATCAAATTCCTCTGCATCAAAAGCTATAAAAGGTGAAGTCTTTTTCTCTTCTTCCTTCTTAACCTCAGTTGAAATACTTTCATTATGGACATCAACATCTCTTTTAATACTTCTTCTCGGAATATTATCTTGTTCTTTAACAACCGGTTCTTTAACTTCTTCCTTCTTCGTTATAACTGGTATATCTGGATCATCATCAACAAATAAAATATCTTTAATTTTATCAAACAATCCCATAAAATCACCTTCCTAATTAATTAAATCCCCATCATAAATAACATCTTCATTTTGACTTTCATCAATCTCTTGATAATGTAAATAATTACTATCATCCTTTGGTTCAAAAATATTAAACTCCGTTTCTTTAAATTGTAAAATATTCTCTCCTACTAAATTATTTAATATCGTATCATTATAAGTAATTGAAGATAAAATAGTTAAAGAGTTAAGAACTACTGAATTAATATCTTTCTCTTCTACTATCACCTCTATTTTAGCATAATTAAACATTATTTCAACTAGATATTTATCGGATTCCATATTTTTTATTTCAATATATCCAAACTTATCTTTATAATCTATTGCCTTTGAATAATATGCATTAACATTAGGTTCAAACTCATCAATAACCCTATTTAAATAACTAATCGCATCTATATATAAATAATAAGTATAAAAAGTATCACTTAATCTTTCATTATAATTAGTATAATCAATAACTTTCATTCCTCTTGGAACATAATACTTATATCCTTTTCTTGATTGATTAGTCATTGCAATTTCTCTATTCATTCCCGTTGTAATAATTTCCTCAAGATTCATCTTATTCACATTATCACAACCAGTTAAAAAGAATATACAACAAATAGCAAGAATTATTTTTTTCATTAAATCTCCTACTCTCAAAGACCATTATATCATTTATTCATCTTTTTTTCTACTCTCAAATAATTAACGGCTACTCCCATTTCCTTAAATTTTCTTTCATACTCTGTTTCCACCCCACCATTTAAATTACTATCCCAATCTAAAGATATCTCTTTAATGATATAACCATTTTCACTAAAATTAATAATACTACTTTCCAATAAATGAATATTATCTGTCTTTTGTTCAATAACTATCTCCTTAGCAAATATCTTTTCATAAATCTTTAAAAATATTGGTGAAGTAAGTCTTCTTTTAGCGTGTCTTTTCTTTGGCCACGGATCAGAAAAATTTAAATATAATCTACTTATTTCTTTATCAAATACTTCATCAAGTTCTAAAGCATCTATAACTATTATTTTTAAATTAGGTATATTACAATCCTTTAACTTTAATAAAGCTTTAGCTACAATACTATCATATTTTTCTACTCCAATAAAATTAATATCCAGATATTTTTTAGCCATTCCAATTAAAAAATCTCCCTTACCCATTCCTATTTCCAAATATATAGGCTTATTATTATGAAAAACATCTTTAAATCTTCCCCTATAATCCCGATAATTATCTATTATATAATTACTATCTTCAATTATTTCTTTTGCATTTTTTACATTTCTTATTCTCATCTTATCACTACTTTCTAAAATCAAACATATAATTTTAATAAAGGGAGGAATTAATTTGAAAAAAGATCGTAATACATTTTTCCAAACTGCTAGTATGTCTAGTCAAAATGTAATGCCCAACTTTCCAACCCAGCAACCATTCATTAATCCATACTATAATCAAATGAATCCACAAATTCAAGCTAGTCAAGCAAGTCAAAGTTTCTATGCTGGACCAGATCCAAGTCTCAATAATCAAAACAGTTATATCAATAATTCTAATAATTATTTTGATGATTTAGAAAACCATCTATCTAAAATTGAACGTCAATTAAACCGTTTAGATTCCCGGATTACTAAATTAGAGAATAACTTAAATCTCAATTTAAGCGATAATGATTACTCATCTAAAATGTATATGGTTTAATCGTTACCAAACTTACCAAAAGTAAGTTTTTTTAATAAACGATTATAAGTATTTTTACCTAGTACTTGTTTAATAATTCCCCATTTCATTAATATTCCAATATATACTGCTGCTCCAACTAAAGTATTAATTGCAATATAAATTATACAAGAAAATTTACTATTATAATTAACTGGCACTATCTTCTTAAATACTACTACACTTATAATCATTAACATTATTGGTATTACTAATTGAAATACTAATTTAATACTTTTCCGATAATGTAATCCATATTCACTTCTAAGTTTCAATAACGTATACATAGAAGCTATTGAATAACCAATCACACTAGCTATTGATGCTCCTAAAAATGCCGGTATTCCTAATTTATTTAATAAAAGCATTATTGGTACATCAAGTATTGCATTAAGTAAAAATCCCAGTATAGCTGATGTATAGACTAATTTAAATTTATTTAATGATTGTAAAGTTGATGATGTTACCATATAAATATTACCAAATAAAGTTACAAATACGGTAATAGCTAATATCATTGGCCCATAACTACTACCAACTCCATAGAACACACTCCATACCGATTTACTAAGTAAAGATAATCCTACACTCATTGGTAGAGAAACCATAATCATAATTTGTAAAGCTTGGTTTAATTTATTATTAACTTCTTGATAATTCTTTAAAGTATAAGCACTAACAATCGTCGGTATTAAACTAACTGTCATTCCCATTGCAATCGAAGAAACAATCATATTAATCTTTGGCGCCCACGTCGTAATTGAACTAGTAACAAACTCTACTGTCTCTGCCTCTAGTCCTATATAATCCATCGTTCTTAAAATTAATACCATATCAATAAAATTATAAATACTATAAATTGTATTAATTACAATAAATGGTATCGCATAATAAATAATCTTTTTAACAATTACTTTATCACTAACATTATCTTTTTCTTTATATTCCTGAATTCCTAATTGTTTCTTATTTTCCCGAATCTTTCTTAAAACATATAAATAAGCTAATAAAGCCCCAAAGAAAGCCCCCGTTACCGCAATACAAATAGCTAAAGTTTCACTACCCTTAAAAACTCTTAAAGTTACATAACAACCAATTAATATTACTGAAATTCTTACTACTTGTTCAATTATTTGACTAATCGAAGATACATTAATTATTTTATGCCCTTGTAAATATCCTTTACTAACACTTAAAAAAGGTACTACTAATATTGCAAAAGAAACACACCTAATAGCTAAAGCTACTTCCTCTATCGTATTGCCGCCACTTAAATCCCCAAGTAATAATGTTGCAATTGGTTTAGCAAATATCATTAATATTAAAAATATTCCTACTGCTAAAAACATTAATACTGATTTACCAATCTTATAAGCTCTTTGTTTAGCTTCCATCATTCCTAATGTTTCATACTCATTAATTAATTTACTTATTGCAATAGGTAATCCCGCTGTCGATATATCTAAGAAAATAACATAAATATTATAAGCATAAGCATACAAAGCACTAGCTTTAACACTTACCATTGCATAAAAAGGAATAACATATAGCATTCCTAATATCTTCACAATAAATATTGCTAAAGTTGCAATTATTGTCCCTTCGACAAAAGAGCTTTTCTTCATTTTCAACCACTCATTTTTCTTCATATAACACCATTGCTGAGAAACAAAAAACCTGTTCTTCACCAAAAATACTTACAGCAACGTTGAACTTGATATCAATTATATCATAATTATGCCCACAAATAAAACTATTCACACTTTTCTCTAAGTCCTTTTCATGATTTTCATCAAATACTTTTACTTTCATCAAACCTCACCATTAGTAAAATAACATAAAAATTTCCCATATCTTGTCGAAAAATGATATAATCAAAGTATGGTGATTATATGGCATTCTATTCTTATATTTTTAGTGCAAATTATAAAGGATTTAAAGAAAAACTAAAAGTTATTGCAAAGAAAAATAATAAATCTTATCCCTTCCTCTTACTTGATACTTATTATTCTATTATTCGTTATGGTATAGGTTTATCTGATTATTTAAATTATGAATTCTATTTAAAGAAACATAATGAACGTAAACAATACGCTGGTATTAAAGATCAAAACAAATTTTATGAAACCGTCTCTCCCAGTGCTTATAAAAAAAGATATACTATTAAACCCGACTTCCTCGCTGACTTCCATAAATATACTAAAAGAGATTTTATTGTTCCCGAAAAAAGTACCAAAGAAGAATTTAAAAATTTTTTACAAAAACACCCTACCTTTATGAGTAAACCTTATGACGGTCTAGGTGGTACTGATGTTTTAAAAGTAAATACAAAAGATATCCAAGACATTGATACTTATTATCAAGAATGTATAAATAATCGTATCTTCTTAGAAGAAGTAGTTAAACAAAATAAAGAATTAAATAAACTTTGTCCAACTTCTTGTAATACCATTAGAATAATGACTTTTAATAACCACGGTACACCAGAAATCCTTTGGGCTTGTTTACGTATCGGCAATGGAATTAATAGTGTTGATAATTTTCACGCTGGCGGAATGGCTAGTGAAATTGATCTAAAAACCGGTAAATTATTAAGACCAGCTTTAAATAAAGACTTAGTACCATTTGAATATCATCCAACTACGCATACCAAAATAGAAGGTTTCCAAATTCCTTACTTTAATGAAGTTAAAAAAATGGTTAAAGAAGCTGCTTTAGAATCAGATAAAATCTTAGTAGTTGGTTGGGATGTAGCTATAACAGATAAAGGTCCTGTAATTATTGAAGGCAACCGCCGACCTGGCTTTGATATCGTCCAAGTTGCTAGCCGAAGAGGTCGTCTAGATATTATGCAAGATGTTTACCGTAAACTAAAAGAAACGAAATAATCGCTTCTTTTTTAACTAGTTATTTTAATGATTTCTTTTATTTCGCCATCATAATACTCAATAGTTATTTTATCCCCAACTACTAAGAATGGTAATAAATCTTCCCTTATCTTTAAAGCTGCTTTAAATACCTCATCATCAGTTCTAATATAGTAATAAGTATTCCCACTAATTACTCCCGATGTAATATCTCTTATCGTAATTTCCTTTTCTAAAATATCTTCATTACTACTAACTTCCCTGCCTAAATAATTATTCGCCGCTGCTAAAATACCTAAAGAAGCATCCGTTACTTTTACTTTCTGATAATCGGTATAATCAATAAAAGCATACATCTTTACTAAACCAGCATTATCTTTTAAACTTACTAAATAAGTTGGTTTATTATTTAAATTAATTAATAAAGGAAAAGTAGAAGTATAACTCATCTGTTGTACTTGACCTTCTGCCGAAGCCATTGCTGCTGTCTCTATCGCTCCCGCTACATCATAAAAATGTGTTTCTTTTGTCCTTAAATTAGTTAAAATAAACCCAATATTCGAAGCATCATTAGATACTGAAGTAATTCCTGTATACATATAAACATCATCATTCATCGCCATATAGTTATAACCATCAGTTGTTCTCATTACTTCCTTCTGTCCAAATATAGCATTAAAAAATCCATTCTTATATGCTCCCCAGTCATCCAACTGCTCCATAATTAAATCAGCCGAATATACATGATCTACCCAAGTAGGTATTTCCTCTAATTTATATTTCTTACTAGTACCATCTATCGGATTTAAAATAACTACCCCACTAACTTCCCTTTTAAGTCCTACTCCACTATATTTAATCGTCTCCGCTATCCAATAAGGATTCCCTTCATCATCAACTTCAAAATTAACTTCTCCAAATATCGTTGTTGGATAACTAAATCTTAACTTTCTGGCTAAATTCTCCCAAAATAATCCTGAAGGAACATATTTCATCCCCTTATCAAGTCTTACTAAATTAGCTTCCCCAGTTACTGAATTAACTGTAATATATCCTTCTACTCCCTTACTTCTATTTGTAAAATATTTAATAACATTAGCATACTCTAAAGGCGTAACTCTTACTATCTGATCTTGATAATTAATCTGCGTATATAAATCCGATACTTCAAATTGACTTACTAAATCTGTCATCTGACCCATTACTTTATCACCCAGTTTTTGTGAAGAATCTTTATCTAATAAAGCTAACGAATCAAAATTAACTAAATCAACATCCTTATTAAAATCACTAGCAGTAACTTCAATTCTCTTATAATAAGCATCCGCTCTAAATAAAGGTGTATTAAATATATTAACTAAGATAATTAATAAAGGAATACAAGCAATTCCTATAAAAATCCCTAAATACTTCTTATCCGGAATTTTATTATTTCTTTTAGTTACTATAATCCGTGACCCATAACTAAATCCTGTAATTATCGCTATAACTACTACAATACATACCACTAAAAATGTCCAAAATGCCGGTGCCCTTAAATTTAAAGGTGGCAACATAAAATAATATAAACCAAATACCCCTAATAAACTAAATAAAATCATCAATAATCTTTTCATCCTCTTCCTCCTCTAACATTATTAATATTATAGCAAAATAAAAAGAACTATTAAAGTTCCTGTTCACTTACTTTCGCTACAAAAGATTCAGCTATTGTTTGTTCATACTTATCAAAATATTTTATTCTGTCTATTCGCTCACCCACTAATGCACAATAACTAATATACTTTTTCCCTTCATCTTCTTGAATACTTACTTTACAAGCCCTTGTTGTCCCCTCTTCTAGTGCATACATCGTTACAATATTATCAATCGTATCCAATAAACTTTCATTATCAAATACTAGAATAATTGGCTTATAACCAATATATTGAGAATTAGCTTCCGCATCATTAGTAATAACTGCTTTCCCATCCATATCCATAACTCTTGTATAAAGATAATTATTTAAAGCATATGTTCCAACTCCCCCTTCATCCATATAGACAATAGCGCCATTTATCATTACTGCATACCTAACAACCTCCCCACTATAAGTTGCCTGTATCTTTAAACTACTATCCGGTAAAATTGCTGAATAATCATAAATAACTTTACTCTCATTACTATAATTACATTTCTTAAGTAAATCATTTAAAGTAATATTTGCTTCATAATCCATTTTTCCTACTGTTATCTTTAAAACATCAGCTTCACTTTTATAACTAGTCCGCTCTGGTACTACTATTCTTGCTGAATTATCTACTTTACTATTATTATTACTTAAACTATTACTAATCCGTGGATGATTTTCCAAATACTTTCCATATACTAACAAAGCAATCGCTAAAATAATTAAAAAACCTAATATTCTTAATGCCCATTTATATCCCTTCGCCATTGTTCCCCTCCACTACTATTAAATTATATCACTAAAACCATAATAGTCCATCATTTTTCACCATTGCCATAACTCTTAAAAAATCTAGTTTTCACTAGATTCTCTTGGTTTATAAATAAGTCTTTTAGCTAAATTATCTTTACCTAATCTCTTTAATAAACAACTTCTACATAAAGGTATATAGCCACTATCCCCAACCTTAATATTATCCTTACTTAAATCATCTAAAGTAAAAGTATAACTAGCATCCTTATTACAATCATAACATACTGCAGGTATATTAATAATTTCATCACTTATTGCTAGTATTTGTGGCATTAAACCAAAAGGTTTTTGATTACCATCCATATTTAATCCCGAAATATGAATATCTATATCCCGAACAATACTTAAATAACTAAGTACTTGATAACTTCCTCTTAAAAATTGTGCTTCATCAATAAATATTGTTTTAACACTATCATCAATATAGTCCATTATCCCTTCCAAATAATCAATACATCTTGCTTCTATTCCTTCTTCAAAATCACGACTTTTAATTAATCCAAAATCTCTTGTATCTATTCTCGGTTTAAAACATCTTATATGTCCTTTATTCCATATTTTCCTATAAACACTAAGTGCTACACTAGTCTTTCCACTAAACATTGGTCCAACATAAGTTTTTATCATCTTTTAAACAATAACTGCCAATTATCATTTAGTGCAATATTTTTATTTCGATAGTTTTCATCATCAGTTACATCATCAATTACATAAGGATTAGTTACATCAAATTTCTTTCCATCCTGTAAATTAACTTCTAAAAGTCCTAATGGATTATCCAAGAATACATCTAAACTATAAACTTCGCCATCCATCAGTGAAATATATCGTTTTTTATGAATAATTCTCCTTCTTAAATCTCTAAATTCTAATAATTCATTATACATCTGCTCATTAATTAATCTATCACTTACTAGCTTCTTTTTACTCTCCCCGAATTTAAATACGGTTAAGTAATAAGCAATCCTTCCTTCACATTCTACTTTTCTAAGTCTCTTTTCTATCCTTTCATCACTCATTAAATAACATTGCGTAATATCCAAGACTTTTCCCTGTAGTAACTCCCCACATTTAGTTAAGTCAACTAAGTATTTGCCTTCTCTAATTATCTTACTAGTTTGTAATTCCCCACAAATAAAATCAATAATTTCTTGTACCTTATCATCAAAGTCTTCTTTTGGCATTACTACTTTTAAACTTCGATGCCCCATCCAAGCTGTCAACGTCTTCTTACCTTGTTCTAATGCCATTTCATTACTTTCACTCCTAGCTTCATTATTATCTGTCCGATAATACTCCGAATCCGATACCAAATCAATCACCGCATCATACCTATTTAACATTTCATCATAATTTAAACTAGAACTAACCCTAGCCATTACTTCATTAAATTCCTCTTGACTAACATAAGAACGATTATCAATTAATCCCCTATCATAAATAATTATCGTATCCGCAGTATTTGGTAAATACTTAATTCCTAACTCATATATTTCTTCTTTAGCTAGTTGTAATCTTAAAACTAATTCTTGAAAATCAACCATCTTAATTGCTTTATCACCAAAAGGTCTTAACCCTCCAAGAATTAACTCCGTTGCTGTTTCCGGTACTACCACCACATTTAATCCACAGCCTTCAAAATGTTTAACAATTCTTTGAATAGAAGAAGTCTTCCCACTACCTGGTCCGCCAGTTAAAACAATTCTTTTAATCACTAATATATTCTCCTTATCTTTTTAAGACTCATATCTAGTTCGTGTACTGAAGCATGTCCTACCCCAAATTGTTCCTTATCCATATCTAATTCTTTACCATATAATAAATAATAGATCATATTGATATTTCCTCGATGAGTAACTAATAATGTTCCATCAACTTCATTTAATTTTTCTAAATAATTTTTACACCTAACATATAGGTCTTTTAATGACTCTCCCTGTGGATAAACTGTAAAGATATCCACACCTTCCATATATTCCGGATATCTTTCTAAAGCTTCTGTTTTCTTTATCCCATTTAATAATCCTTTATTTTGTTCTCTTAAATTAATATCTGTATCAAATGGTAAATGAAATACTCTACCCACTATTTCACTTGTCTCCCTAGCTCTTTTAATATCACTAGAAATTATTTTTTGGATAGCAAGATGATTCTTCATCCAAACTGCACTTTTAAGTACTTGCCTTTCTCCCTCCTTTGTTAAAGAAACATCACTCCATCCCCCAATATAGGATTCATCATCAAGACCATGTCTTAATAAATATAGCAATTATATCTCCTTTCTCTTGTTTTCTTAAATATTTATTGTATAATTAATTCAAGAAATCAATTGCGCCCAAGCCTTGATTTCTTTTTTCTTGCTCAATTTAATCACCTCCTTTAATGCGTATTGCATTACACTTAATACTAATTTATAAAAATATATCCTAGAATATATTTTTATCTTCAATTTTCTTTTTAAATTTATATATCTTAGCTGGTCGATTACCTTCAAATTGTTCACTTTTATTAGTATCTTCTATTAAATTTAAACTTAACATTTTCTTTCGAAAGTTCCTTCGATCAAATTTCTTATTTAATATAGCTTCGTAAACTTTTTGCAGTTCTGGCATCGTTACACCATCTGGAAATAAACTTTTCAAAATATTAGAATTAACAATTCTTTTTTGTAACTCTTTCAAAGCTTCTGTCAATATTTCTTCGTGGTCATAGCCTAGTGGTGGAATCTTATCTATTGGAAACCAATCCGCATTAGTCGTCGATTCCGTCTCCCTCAAGACCTTGACTCGTTTACTATCAATAACTCCAAAAAATCCCACCGCAATCATTCGCATTACCGGTGATCTATCAACTCTTCCAAACGTTTTAAACTGTGTTATATCAATATCTGTAATACCTGTCTTATCAAATATCTCTCTTCTAGCACCATCTTCTAAATCTTCGTCGTTGTATAACGCTCCGCCCGTTAAAACCCAATCCCCCAAAAACGGTTCATTCTTTCTTTTAATCAACAAGACCTTAGTAATTCCTTGTTCTACTGTAAAAATAGCTGTTATAACATGTATTCCCTGTCCTTTATAACGTTTATTTTTGACATCCATTTTATCACCCTCTGTGCATTATCATTATATGTGTATTTTATACGCTTGTCAATCCTTCTTCTTTTAATTTTTTTATATAAAAAATACCGCTACCTAAGTATCGGCATTCTTCTTTATTTTAATTTACTATCATTGACATTACTTTAACACTAACTTGCCATTTAAAACATCAACATTAATTTCTTTATTTTCCGTAATCTTGCCCATTACAATATCCATAGCTACCATATTTTCAATAGTCTCCGCTACAAAACGTTTAATTGGTCTTGCTCCATAAATCTCATCATAAGCATTATCTACGATAAAATCCTTAGCTTCTTTACTTAACTTAATCGTTAACATCCTATTACTCAAACGTTTTTCCAAGTCTTTAATAATCTTATCTAAGATATCATAAACAACTTCTTTACTTAAAGAATTAAAATAAACAATTTCATCAACTCTATTTAAAAATTCTGGTTTAAAATTCTTATGTAATTCTTGGTTAATTAAATCATTCTTATTTGGTAAATTTTCTAGAATATATTCACTACCTAAATTACTAGTCATAATAATAATGGTATTTTTAAAATCAACTGTCCTACCTTGACTATCTGTAATTCTTCCATCATCTAAGATTTGTAACAAAATATTAAAAACATCTCGATGAGCTTTTTCTATTTCATCAAATAAGACAATACTATAAGGATTTCTTCTTACTGCTTCTGTAAGTTGGCCACCTTCATCATATCCGACATATCCAGGTGGCGCCCCAACTAATCTTGATACACTATGAGCTTCCATATATTCAGACATATCAATTCTTATCATATGTCGATCATCATCAAACAATTCATAAGCAAGTGTCCTAGCTACTTCCGTTTTTCCAACCCCCGTAGGACCTAAAAAGATAAATGAACCAATAGGTCGATTAGGATCCTTAATACCTGCTCTTGCTCGAATAATCGCTTTTACCACTTTATCAATTGCTTCATCTTGCCCCATTACTCTTTCTTTCATTCTGGTATCGAGATTAATTAATTTTTCTTTTTCACTTTCCACTAACTTACTAACTGGTACATTTGTCCATTTAGCTATTACTTCAGCGATATCATCTTCTGTTACTTCATCCCTTAGCAACTTATTATTCGTATTTTTCTTTAACTCTTCTAGTTCGCTTTCTAACTTTGGAATGTCCCCATGACGAAGTCTAGCAGCAGTATCCAAATCATAAGAATTTTCCGCATTAGCTAACTCATATCGATATTTTTCTAGTAACTCTTTCTTTTCTTTAATTTGATTACTTGCTTCTTTTTCTTTCGCAAAATCTTCTTTTAACTTAGTTTCCTCTAGCTTTAAATCATATAATTCCTTATCTAACTCATCAAGTCTCTTCTTCGAATATTCATCCTTCTCTTTCTTTAAAGCTTGTCTTTCTATTTCCAAAATCATTATCTTTCTCGTAAGCTCATCAAGTACTTCTGGTACACTATCCATTTCTACCTTAATCGTGGCACAAGCTTCGTCGATTAAATCTATTGCTTTATCTGGTAAAAAACGATCAGTAATATATCTATCGGATAATGTAGCAGCTGCTACAATTGCTCGGTCTTTAATTGTTACTCCGTGATGTATTTCAAATCTTTCTTTTAAACCTCGCAATATAGCAATCGTATCTAACACACTGGGTGCACTAACAATAATCTTTTGAAATCTTCTTTCCAAGGCCCCATCTTTTTCAATATATTTTCGATACTCATTTAAAGTCGTAGCTCCAATACATTTAATGGTT
>CANQIR010000013.1 GCA_947624095.1 uncultured Bacilli bacterium | reverse complement strand
CCCTAGCCGTCGGATGTGCTACCGTCATTTTAATAATTATGTCTGAATCATATATTGAACCCTTCTTATTCTTAATTACTATTTTTATTGCCGTATTATTAAATAAAGGCACTAACTTAATCTTCCCAAGTGTTTCTAATATTACTAATTCCATCGCCGCTATTCTTCAAATGGCTCTATCTATGGATTATTCTATAATGTTAATGAATCGTTATCGCCAAGAAAGAGAAAAGACTAAAGATAAAGTAGAAGCTATGAAAAATGCTCTATCTCATGCTTTCCAATCCATATCTAGTAGTTCAGTTACTACCATTGTTGGTTTACTAGCTCTAGTATTTATGAGTTTTACAATCGGTAAAGACCTAGGAATTGTCCTAGCTAAAGGCGTATTACTAAGTTTAGTTAGTATCTTTACTTGTCTACCTGGTCTAATTATTCTTTGTGATAAACTAATTCAAAAAACTAGTAAAAAATGTCCTATCTTTAAATTAGATTTCTTAGGTAAAATTAGTTATAAATGTCGTCATTTTGCTTCCATCCTCTTTGTCTTAGCATTTGTTATTTCTTATTTCCTAAAAGGTAATTTAGGTATTGTCTATACAACTTCTGGTACTGATGAAATAGATAAAGTATTTAATTTAAATAACCAAATGGCCATTATCTATCCAAATAGTGAAGAAGAAAAAATTGCCGATTATTGTCGTAATCTTAAAGACAATGAAAATATTGATGAAATTCTCTGTTATGGTAATACCATTAATGAATCCCTAACTTATGATGAATTAAATCCTAAATTAAAAGACTTAGGTAAAGATTACTCCCTAGAAGATTACTTAATTAAAATAGTTTATTATAATTATTATAATGAAAATACTGATCTTAAAGTATCTTTAAATGAATTAATAAAATTTATTAAGAGTGATGTTTATTCTAATACTGAAATGTCTTCCCATATAGACTCTGAAATGCGAAATGATATTGCTAAACTAGAAAATTTTGTTAATCCTGATTTAATCGATAAAACTCATACTGCCCAAGAAATAGCTACTATGTTAAATATTGAAGAATCTAAAGTAAATGATTTATTAATCTATTATCATTCTAAACATTTAAATACTACTATAACTATCAATGAATTTATCAACTTCTTAAATAAATCAATCCTTCCAAATAATCAATATAATTCCTCATTTACTAATGAAACTAAACAAAATATTTCCTTATTAACTACCTTCACTGATCAAGATTTAATAACTAAACCATTAAAAGCTCAAGAATTATCTCAATTATTTGGTCTACCAGAATCCCAAATTCAAAAAATATTAATCCTTATCAATAGTCAAACAGAAAGTCCCCTAGAACTAAGTATTTCTGAATTTGTTAACCAAATAATTTATATCAAACAATATACTAATTATTTAGATGATACAGATACTTCCAGAATAGAAGCCATAGCAACTAATGACTTATTAATGCAACTACCTACAAAATATAGATCTTCTGCTTTAGCATCCTTAGCTAATGTTGATCCTTCAAGTATAAATTACCTATATACCTTAATTAGTGCTGTAAATGGTGAAGTATTTACCATATCTCCTCAAGATTTAGTTTCTTACTTATTAAATAATCCCAATCTTTTAAACCAAGAGATGCAATCTAAATTGACCTTATTAAATGAAGTAATGAACTTAACTATTAGTCAAAAATCAATGACTTATCAAGAAATATCTAAATTATTAAATTTACCAACTGATTCTACATCCTTAATATATTCCCTATATGATACCATAGTAAAATCCTATCAAGATAAATTATCTTATAAAACATTTATTAGTTTCTTAATTAATGATGTTACTAAAAATCCTACGTATAATAAATCAATTGACCAAGATAGTACTAAACGTTTAACAACTGTCTTTAATCTAATCCACGAAGCTGAAAATAAAACTACTTATACAAGTAATTCTACCTATGAAAAATTATCTCCTTTAGCTTCTAGTCTTGATAAAAATTTAATTGAATTAGTTTATATTTATTATGGCAGTACCAAATCCTATAATCCTGAATATAGTTTAACTTTAGAAGAATTTGTTAATTATTTAAATCAAGATATTTTAAACGATTCAAGATTTACTGATTTTATTGATAACCAAAGAAGAGAAGATATTATTTCTTCCAAAGATATCATAAGTGATGCCAAAAAATTATTAATAGGGGAGCAGTATTCGCGTTTAGTAATCAATACTAAATTAACTCCGGAAGGTAATGAAACTTTTAATTTTATTCAAGACTTAACTAATAATTTAAAAGAAAATGATATTGAAGGTTATATAGCTGGTGATTCCCCAATGGCTTATGAAATGAGTAAGACTTTCCAAGGTGAATTAAATCTTATTACCATTTTAACAATGATTTTTATCTTTGTAGTTGTAGTTATAACATTCAAATCAGCTATAATTCCTATAATCCTCGTATTGCTAATTCAATGTGCCGTCTTCTTAACTATGGGTATTCTATCATTTGGTGGTAGTGTTTACTTTATTTCTATCCTTATCGTTCAAAGTATCCTAATGGGTGCCACTATCGATTATGCTATTCTTTATACATCTTATTATGAAGAAGCTAGAAAAACTCTTGGCGTTAAAGAATCAATTATTAATGCTTACAATAATTCCATTCATACAATTTTAACTAGTGCATCTATTCTAATTATTGTTACTCTAATAGTAGGTTATTTCTCATCCGCCATTACTGCTAAAATATGTATGACTATATCTGAAGGTAGTATCTGTTCATCAATCTTAATCTTATTACTACTACCAGCAGTCCTAGCATCCTGTGATAAATTTATTATTAAGAAAAAACAATAAAATATTTTATTTAGCTTAATATTTGTTATAATTTAATAAAGGAAGATTTATTATGAAAAGTTTTATTTTATATTGTTCATTGTTTTTTATCTATGCCTTTATTGGCTGGTTAATGGAAGTGTGTTTTACATTTATTACTGATCATAAATTAGTTAACCGCGGATTTCTTATCGGTCCATTATGTCCAATCTATGGTCATGGCTGTTTATTAATCTTATTATTCTTAAAGAAATTTGCTGATGAACCCATAACCTTATTCTTTATGGCAATGTTAATTTGCTCCTTACTAGAATATTTTACTAGCTATTTATTAGAGAAAATATTTAAAGCCCGCTGGTGGGATTATAGCAATCGTAAATTTAATATAAATGGTCGTATCTGTCTTGAAACTCTTATCCCATTTGGTATCTTAGGCTTATTGATTGTTTTAATAATTAATCCCTTTTTCACTAAGCTTTTAAATAGAATTCCTTTTTCAATATTAACTATAATCTGTTCTATCTTAATTGTTATTTATATTGCTGATAATATTATCTCCTTTATAGTAGTTAAAAGTGTTCGTAAAGAAATTAAGACAGTTGAAAAAGATTACACTGAAGAAATTAGTAAACGCGTAAAAGAAAAGATTTCTCATAAAGGTTTCTTCTATCGTCGTTTAATCAAAGCCTTCCCAGATATCAAAACTCCTAAAGAAATACTACTCGATATTCGTAGTAATATTAACAAAAAATTAAAACAAAAATAGCTAAAAGTCCGATATATTCGGACTTTTAATCATTTATACTACATACTACCTTATCTTTTAATGTATCAACCAATGTTACGTTCGGATCTTTTACATAATCGGCAATATTTTCAGAAAGTATACATTTTCCATCGACGTAATCCCCTAATATATAAGCCCCATTTCTAAACAATCCTAAAAAACAACTAATAGTTCCTGTTTCACTATTTCTTAATAAGCCATAGCCTTCTTCACTTTTATAATTTAATTCACTCATCGAATATAAATCCCCATTTTCTATTGCTTCAAAGAAGTATGATAGTTTTTCATATTCATCAGCTGTTATTTCATCAATATCATAAATAGTATCAGCTTGTTTGAATTTATCATTATCATAAAAGACATCGCTTTGTATATATTTATCAAAAAAATCTTTAGATATTTTAACATCATTATCATTAATATAGTATCCATCAGTAAAAATTCTATCACTACTACAGGTGTAATTAGTAAATCTAGTTCTTACTTTATTAGTCCCATCCTTACAATATATAGTAGTAAATAATATTCCATCATATCTTGTCCCATTAGCAATTTTATTAGAAGAATAATTAACTGCAAAAATAGGTTTCTTATATCCAACTCTAACATAAATATATGATGCAATAATGAGTAGTAGGGGAATACCTATAAATACAAGTAATGTTTTCCAATTTTTCTCTAGCGTTTTCATATAACTTCACACCTTCATTGTTATCATTATAGCACATCTTTTTTTATACTCAAGATGTGCCATAAAATACTTGACATTGTAACATATTAAAGACGTTTTTAATTGCGTTTTTAATTCTCGTACACTCCAGTTATAATTTAAACATTCTTTTTCGTAAAAGTTTCGTTCATCAGCATTCTCAATACTTAATAATTCACAATAATGAGACCAACTCAATTTTCCAGACACTGTCTGGAATTTTGGATAAGTTATATAAAGTTTACGAATATTAAATAAATTGCTGACAGAAAACCCTAATCCCAAAATTTTTTTAATTCCTTGCTAAGAGATTATTTGTAATAGATTCCTGCCTTTTATTTAAACTTCCTAAATTAATAGAATCCATATTTAAATTATTTTGATTTATTTTATAAAATTTCAAAAGAAAAAGTCCATAATATCAAGTATTACGAACTTTTACTTATCTTTCACACAAAGGTGTGCGTAAAATTCACAATGGGGCGGTATGTGGGAATCGAACCCACGCGTGCCAGAGCCACAATCTGGTGTGTTAACCACTTCACCAACACCGCCATAAGTAATGTTAGTTTAACAAATAATTGAATAAAAATCAATACTATATTATAATTAAAAAGGTGAATGGTATGGAAGCAGTATTCCAAAATATTAAAGAAGGTTTTATCGAAGCTATAGCTGAATTCAAAGATTTTTTCGTTATGTTATATAATAGCGTATTTGGTTTTTTTGCTAAATTTTTAGGTGAAGAAACGGCAACTCTTGCTATGGTTGCTCTTGCTTTCTTAATTCTTATGCTTTTCTTGACTAAATTAATTAACCGCTAATCGAATTATCTTCGAGATTTTTTTCTTTCCTTGCCATCCAAACATATGTATGTTAAAATAATTTAAGTAGGTGGTAGTATGCAAAATAAAATATATATCGCAGAAAACAATAAAAATGAACTAATCGAAGAATTAAGTAAAGAAAAATTATCTTCTCATAAATTTTATACCTTAACTGAATTTAAAAAAGAATTGTTTTATAATTATGATGCCAAAACTATCCTTTACTTAATGAAAAAATATAATATTAATTATCAAATAGCTAAAATTTACTTAGAAAACCTTTATTATCTTGAAGACAAGACCTACTTTAGCCCCAAACTAAATGAATTATTAACTATTAAAAAAGATGTTTTAACAAATGATCAATTAATAATTAATCCCTTATTTAAAGAATTTCTTAAAAATCAAGAAATAATTTTCTATGGTCATTTTACCAGTAATGATAAAAATAAATTAGCCAAATATCTATCGAATATTACTACTGTTCGGGATGAAGAAATACCAGCCTCTAATACTTATACTCATCATATTTACAAATTAAAAGATCTTGATGAAGAAGTAACCTTTGTAGCTAATGAAATTGTTAAACTCATTAAAAGTGGCGTATCAATTAAGCAAATTTTTCTAACCAATTTAACTGAAGAATATTATTCACCCATTAAACGTATCTTTAAAATGTTTAATATTCCAGTTAATCTTCAAGAAAAAAATAGTATCTTTGGTACTCGTTTAGCTAAAGAGTTCCTTGCCAATTTATCCAATCCCTTACCTGTATTAACTGCGAATAATGATTTAACGGACCAACTAATTGATATCTATAATAAATATATCTGGGTAGACGACTTAGAAGAAGTAAGACCATTAATAATTAACGACTTAAAAACTACCTATCTAAAAACTAATCCTCTCAAAAATGCTGTAAATGAATGCCGTCTTTCTTCCTTAAATATCCATAATGATGAGTATCTCTTCTTACTTAATTTTAATCAAGGAAGTATACCACTTATCCATAAAGATGAAGGCTTCTTAAACAACGACGATTTATCTGAATTAGGATTATTAAATTGTAATGAATTAAATAAAATCGAAAGAATCAATGCTTACCAAAGTATAGTAACTACTAAGAATTTAATTATTACTACTAAAGATAAATTAGAAGGTGCTAAATGTTATATATCAAGTTTAAATGAAGAGTTAAATTATCCAGTCGAAGAAATAAACAATTCTGATTTTACTAATTCTCATCTATATAACCAAATGTATTTAGCTAATGCCTATGATAATTTATATAAATATGGTACAACCTCCCCATATCTTGATACCCTAAGTATTAGTTATAATAATCTTCCTTATAATACCTACGATCATTCTTATAAACCAATTAATAAAGATTTACTTGCTAATTACTTAAAAGATGGTTTAACCTTATCTTACTCTAGTATGGATTATTATTTTCGTTGTGGTTTTCGCTACTATTTAAATAGCATCTTAAAATTGAATATTTATGAAGATACCTTTATGCAAAAAATTGGTACTATTTTTCACGAAGTATTAGAAAATTCCTTTATTGCCGACACTCCTTTTGAAAATCTTTGGCAACAAGCCTTAGCTAATACGCAAGAAAGTTACACCAAAAAAGAAGAATTTTTCTTAAAAAAATTAAAAGAAGAATTAAAATTCATAGTTGAAACTATTAATAATCATAATAATTATTCCGATTTAAAAAAAGAATTACATGAAGAAAGAATTGTCGTTAATTACGATGGCAATATTAAAGTTACTTTTAAAGGCTTTATCGATAAAATCAAATATCAAGAATATGATGGCGAAACAGTTGTTGCAATTATCGATTATAAGACTGGCAATCCTGAATTAAACTTAAACTATAGTGCTTATGGTATTGAAATGCAATTACCAATCTACTTATTCTTAGCTAAACATTCTCCTAAATTAAAGAACGTTAAAATAGCTGGTTTCTATTTACAAAAAATATTAAATAATGAAATTACTAGCGATAACGTCCACACTTATAATGAATTAAAAGAAAAGAATCTATTATTACAAGGCTATAGCAATGAAGATATGGATATTTTAAGCAAATTTGATAGTACCTATAATGATTCTAAAGTCATTAAAAGTATGAAAACATCATCTAAAGGCTTTTATCATTATACTAAAATCTTAAATACGAAAACTATGGATGCCTTAACTGATTTGGTAAGTAATAAGATAGATGAAGCAATTACGAATATAACTAATGCTAACTTTCCTATAAATCCTAAACAAATAGGGAAGGATAACCTTGGTTGTGAATTTTGTGAATATAAAGATATTTGTTTCCATAATGAAAAAGATTTACTTAAATTAAAAGAATATCGAGACTTAGAATTTTTGAAAGAAGGTGAAGATAATGCCCAATTGGACTAAAGAACAAAGTTCTGCTATTAATGAATCTGGTTCTAATATTATAGTTAGTGCTGGTGCTGGCTCTGGTAAGACTGCTGTTCTAAGTGAGCGGGTAATCCGTATTCTAAAAGAAGGCACTCATATCGATGAACTATTAATTTTAACCTTCACCAAAGCTGCTGCTAATGAAATGAAAGACCGTATTCGTTCAAATATCAAAGAAAATCCTTCCCTAAAAGATGAACTAGAGCTTATTGATGCTGCTTATATCACCACCTTCGATAGCTTTGCTCTATCAGTAGTCAAAAAATATCATTATCTATTAAATATCTCTAGTGATATTACCATTACTGACGGTTCTATTATTAATCTTCAGAAAAAAGAAATAATGAACAATGTCTTTGATGAATATTACGAAAAAGATAATGCAAAGTTTAATAATCTTATTAAAACTTTCTGTGTTAAAGATGATAAATCTTTAATTAAATCTTTATTAAAAATAGCTGATTCACTTGAATTACTCCCTGATAAAAATACTTACTTATCTACTTACTTAACCCAATTTTATACCGAAGATTATATTGATAATTTAATTGCTGAATTTTTTCAGTTACTAAAAAGTAAAGTTACGGAAATAACTATTGCTATAGATAATTTTAAACCTTTAATTTCCAATGAATACTACCATAGTTTAGTTGACAGTCTAATATCTGTTAAATATGCTGATTCACTTGACAATCTTGTGGCTGCTTCCAATGTCAAATTGCCATCAGTACCTAAAAATAGTTTAGAAGAAGTAAAAATCTATAAAGAAAAAAATATTATGCCTTTAGTTAAAGAATTTAAGCGTTTGGCGGATTTTGGGAGTACCGCTACTATTAAAGCCAATATTCTTTCCACTAAAGAAACTATGTCAATAATTATCGAGTTATTAACAGTTTATTTTCAAAAACTTGCCGACTATAAAACTACTAATGAAATTTATGATTTTCAAGATATCGCTTTATTAGCCATAAAAATTGTTAAAGATTATCCTATTGCTCGTAATGAATTAAAAAATAAATTTAAAGAAATTATGATTGACGAATATCAAGATACTAACGATATTCAAGAGACATTTATTAATTTAATTGCTAATAATAACACTTATATGGTTGGTGATATTAAACAATCTATTTATCGTTTTCGTAATGCCAATCCTTATATCTTTAAAAATAAATATGACCAATATAGCCGAGCAATTAATGGTAAGAAGATTGACTTATTAAAAAATTTTCGTTCTCGTAATGAAGTTCTTAATAATATTAACTTAATCTTTAATCAAATTATGGATGATATGATTGGTGGTGCTAATTACATAGCAACGCACCAAATGGTTTTTGGCAATACTGCCTATGATGAAAATATAGGTCAAAATCAAAATTACAATCTTCAAGTTTTAACTTATGACCAAGATGAAGAATTTACGAGCGAAGAAATTGAAATCTTCGCCATTGCTCGTGATATTCAAAATAAACTTGCTAATAATTATCAAGTTTATGATAAAGATAAAAAGGTTTTAAGAAAATCCACTTATCAAGATTTTGTCATTTTAATGGACCGAGCTACTAGCTTTGATCTTTACAAAAAAGTTTTTGAATACTTAAATATTCCTCTTGCTTTATATAAAGATGAAAACTTAATCGATTCCGATGAAATTTTAGTAATTAAAAATGCTTTAACTTTAACCAACCAAATAGCCAATAAAAATTATGATGTCATATTCCGCTACAGTCTTACCTCCCTTGCTCGAAGTTTCTTATTCGAAATAAGTGATGCCGAAATCTTTACTTGGTTTCAAAATAATGATTTCTATCATAATCCAGTCTTTACCTGTTTTGAATCTTTAGCTAAAGAAACTATCAATCTCAATACTAAACAAATTTTAGAACAAATTTTAGATAAAACTGATTATTATGCCAAATTAATTAAAATAGGGGACATTAATTCCAATATTACCCGAATTTCTAAACTTCTTGAATTCGCCGAAGCCTTAGCTAATAGCGGCTATACTATTGAAGACTTTGTTACTTATTTAGACACGATTAGTAAAGAAGATGAAAAACTTAAATATCCTAATAATCTTGCTAGCGAAGAAGCAGTTCGGATTATGACTATTCATAAATCTAAAGGTCTTGAATTTCCTATTTGCTATTTTAGTGGCTTATTTAAAAAATTTAATATTACAGAAATTAAAGATAAATTCGTATATAATTCCCAATATGGTCTTGTTGTTCCTGCTTTTAAAGAAGGTATTGCCGAATTAATTACTAAAGAACTTGTTAAAAATAATTATAATCAAGAAGAAATATCCGAAAAAATTCGTTTATTATATGTTGGCTTAACTAGAGCTAAAGAATCAATGATAATTCTCTTACCCAAAGATAAAAAAGAAAATCCAATAGGAACATCTAATACCATAGTTAATTACTTAACTAGAATAAAATATCGTTCCTTTGCTGATATTCTTTATTCAATTAGTTCTTCTCTTAAACCATACACTTCATCAATATCTATTCCTAATTTAAAGTTAACCAAAGATTACTTATATCCTAAAACTTATAATAGCTATCAATCTAAAGAAGCAGCAATATTAAAGGTAAAAGAAATATCTATTCCTAACGAGGAGATAATTAGTAATAATTTCTCGAAAAAGATTAAGTCGCCAATTACGAAAGAAACCAAAAATAATATTGAATTAGGTTTAAAAATGCACAGCATTTTAGAATATATAGATTTTCTAAATTATGACCCAAATAGCATACCAGATGAATTTATTCGTCATAAAGTTACTAACTTTATAAACAATCCTTTACTTGCTAATATTAAAGAAGCTAATATTTATCATGAATATGAATTCATTTACGAAGAAGATGAGCAAAAATTCCACGGTATTATTGACCTTTTACTAGAATATTCTGATCATTGTGATATTATAGATTATAAATTAAATAATATTGAAGATGCTAAATATCTCGAACAATTAAAAGGTTATCAAAAATATATTGCTAAAATTACTAATAAACCAGTTAATATTTACTTATATTCTCTTATTAATAATGAAATGAAAAAACTTTAAACATATTTTTACTTAAATAAAATACACTAATAATAGGTGATTTCAATGAAGAAAAAACAAATTATTAGTGTTTTTGCTATCCTTTTATTAAGTGCTCTTGTGCACTCCCTCTATGACTTAGCCCCTTCCTTTCTAACCAGCATTATTTCCCCGGTCAATGAAAGCATTTGGGAACATAACAAAATGATTTTAACTGCTTATACTTTATGGACTATTATCTCGATGTTTATTTATCCTAAACAAACCTATAATATTGTCTTTACCAATTTTATTACCAGTCTTTGCTGTATGTTTATTGTCGATCTTATATTTACTCCAGTATATTTCTATATTTTAAAAATGCAAGACAATTTCCCTGTAACCATTTTAATATTTACTATTTCTATCGCTCTTGCTCAAGTAATAGGTTATTACTTATTAAAAAGGCCCTATAATCGTCGTTTAGAATTCATTTCCATTGGTCTATTCATAATTCTATTTATTATTTTTACTTATCTTTCCTATCATCCACTAGATTTTAAAATCTTTAAAGTCTTTAACTAAGTTCTTTAACTCGCCAACTTAATATGTTATCATATTAATATAAAAGGCGAGTTTTATTATGGCGAATAATCAAAGTAGGGAGGCCAAAATATGCAGAAATTTTTAAGATTTATTCTAAGTTTATTACTATTAATAACCACATCATCACTAATTATTGTTTTTGTTATTAAAGCATCCCTTGATGAGAATTTGCTTGCTAGTATAATTGACTATGCCACTACTACTTATGAAATGCCTGAAGAACTAGCCAATTATAAAGAAACAAAAGAATACCAAGAACTTGAAAGTCAAATATCGGAAATTAACAATCTCGTAAATCGTCCTGAAGTAAAGTATACAGTTAAAGTTCTTCGCCTAATTAATGATGAACATACCCTAGTTGTTTTAAGTATTTCTACGCTTGTTATCATCATTTTATTCATCCTTATAGCTAAAAACGTCTTTATCGTCTTATTAAATCTTTCTTTTGATATTATGCTTACTAGTATTTTTGTTGCTATAGTTCCTACTATCTTCAGTAATTATCAAACCAATAGCATTGTTCTTACCAATATGTTTAAAACTATGAGTACTTATAGTTACATCTTGTGTGGTGTTTCGGTTGTTGCTTTTCTTTTATCTCTAATTTTTCGAGAGAAATTAAAGCTTATTCTTGAAGAAAAAGACAAAATATAATATGATATAAAAAGATTTAGGAGGCTTTGGAAAATGGAACGATTAGGACATTACTTATTAGCAATTCACACTAAAAAAGGTCAAATAGTCCCTATAGATATACGTTTATTAGATAGTTATGATGGTGAATATTCTACTAAATTAGAAGGTATAGATGCCTTTACTAAGAAACTATCTCCGGATCTATTAAAAGAAGAAATTACATCTGTTAACTTGCTATCAGAAGAAGAACTAGAAGGCGAAATATGTATCATAACAATCCATAATAATTCCTACATTAAAATTCCTAGTGGACCACTATTTTATAATTTCACTGGTGCTATTGACACGGAGAGCATTTTTTCTAGTTTAAATGCTTTGGCTAGTTCTGGAAATGCTAAATTACTAAAATACAAAATAGTAGAAATAGAGCATCTTCAAATATCCGAAAGTTTATTTGCTTTCATCGCCAAATATCAAGCCTTGGTTTCTTCAAATTATCCCCTTACTGAAATATTAGAAGATTTAAATAATTTAGACTATCCTGATTTACGCAGTTTAGCCATTGCTTTAAATACCTTAAAATTTTTAGTACCAACAAAAAAAGAGCCAAAGCAACCACCGAAAAAACCTAATATAATTGAAAAATTAATACTTCGCCTCCAACCAATTTTTCATCGTCGTTAATTTATTATTCTATTGTGAAATTATCTAACTTTTGCTAATATTATAATAGAGGTGGATTAAATTGAAGAAATCTATATCATTAATATTAATTACTTTACTTTTAATTACATTTACAGCTTGTGGTAAAAAAGAAAAGAAAGAAAGTGAGCAGCCAACTCCCGAACCTAATGAAGAGGTAAGAAAACTTATAAGTAATACCGATAAACAAAACTATGCTTTTGAATATACCATAACTGCTGAAGAACAAGTTCAAAAATTTAAAGGTCGTATGTATAATGGTCTAGAAGCTGGCGTATACACCGAAAACATTGTGGGCACAACATATAATACATCATATCAAATCCAAGATGAAGAATGTTATGATCCAGAAAGTAAATCGCCAATCCTTAGTGTTTACTTCTATGCCAGTACTGATTATATACTTCTTAGCAACATAGAAAAAATACTAAACAGTAAGCAAGTAACTTGTAATCTAAATGGCAGTACCTATAATTGCCAAAATAATGATGACGAAACCTACGATATATCATTCTCTGGTGATTATGTTACCAAAATATTTATTAGTACCGGCAATGATGTAACTTATGAAATGAATTATTCTAATATTAATAATGTTGACCCAATCGAAAAAATAGCCTAAAAAAGCTCCTTCATTAAAAGGAGTTTTTACTTTGTCCATTTCCAATCTCTAACTTCTGGCATATCAATTCCATATTCCCGTATATAATCATAGTGTTTAATTAATAACTCATCCATCATTTGGTTTAGATTAGCACCGTTTTCCTGTAATTTAGGGCACATCCTAATAACATCTTTAACTAAATGGAACCTATCTATTTCATTTTGAACGCGCATATCAAATGGTGTAGTAATTGTTCCCTCTTCTAAATATCCGTGAACACTAATATTTTTATTATGTCTTTCATATAATAATTCGTGAATTAGAGTAGGGTAGCCGTGAAAAGCAAATACTATTGGTTTATCCTTTGTGAATATTCGGTCAAATTCCTCATCACTAAGTCCGTGCGGATGCTTACTCTTAGGTTGTAGTTTGAATAAGTCAACAATATTGACAAATCTTATCTTAATATCTGTATTATCTCTTAAAATATTTTCTGTCGCCATCATTTCTAAAGTAGGTGTATCCCCACAACTAGCAAGGACTACATCCGGTTCTCCATCAGCATCGCTACTTGCAAAGTCCCAAATACTAAGTCCTAAAGTACAATGCTTAACTGCCTGTTTCATTGTTAACCACTGTGGCCTTGGATGTTTAGAAGCTACCA
>CANQIR010000012.1 GCA_947624095.1 uncultured Bacilli bacterium | reverse complement strand
TGATAAAAAACCATCTTTTGATGCAACAGAAAATACATTTTCTATCACATTACCTAATATGAATTACCAAGAGATTATTGATAAATCAAATATTATTATTCAAAATTTATCACAAGAAGATATAATTATTAATTATCTAAAGGAATATAATAAAATAAGCAGAAATATAGTTGAAAAATTATTAAATGTTTCTAAAACGAGGGCCTATAAGATTTTAGATGAAATGTTAGAAAAAAATATCCTTAAAAAAGAGGATAATGGAAAAAATACATATTATATATTAAAATAAAATTGATTGATTTACTATATGTCAAATAGTTATGAACAAAAGTTGTAGATATCTTCCATAATCGCTCCATTAAAAAAATCTGTTCGAACTTTTTCTGGCATTAAATATATTTCATCTCTATCTAGAGATGATTTTTTTATATTTCAAAATACTCATAAATAATTTGATTATATCTATCTAGCAACTCATTTTTTGGTACTTTATTATTAAAAAGTTTTTTTAGCTCTAAATAATACCATTTTTGTTCTTCTAAATTGTTAGCTTCGGTAATTAAAGCTTTTTTTCCATTCTTTTTATATTCTTCATAATCAGAAATAAGATTTTGTAATTTATCAGCAATTTCTACAATAATTAAATTATCATCAGCTTTTTCTAATTGGCTTAAAAAAGCTTTTTTTCTTTCTACATAATCTGCTATACTTTTATCTTCACTCAATTTGAGTACCCCATCGGCAATGTATTTTCCAAAATTTTCTAGCAAATAATTATAATCATATTTCGTATCCTCTATAATATCATGAAGATAACCTATAAATACTGTTTTTTCGTCACAACCAGCGTTTTTTAACATTGTTCCAACCATTATACTGTGAAATGATAAAGCAATATTTTCTTTTTTCCTTCTTAAACCATCAAAAGCAAGAAATACAAAATGGATAATTTTCTCTTCTTGATTGTACATTCTATCACATCCTTTTATAATTAATTTCTTCTTTTATTTCCATTTGTTTCACTATAATATGAATCTGTAATAAAAGTATTTTCATCTAACAATGGTACAATATCTATTGCCGGTTCTTCGTATGGATGAGCTTTTCTTAGCTTAGATAATACCTTACTAACTTGATTAATATTACAAACAAACTCTAGCTTTTCTTCTTCTACTATTTCCAATTTATTACTTTCCCCGATATATGGTTTAGCGTTATCGTTTGGTATGAAAGTACCTATTGATTTTGTGGAAGTAGTACAATAAGCATAATTGCCGATTACGCCAGCTCCCGCTTCACATACAGCTTTTCTAACTTCTTCGATATTTTCAGGCGGGATGGTTACAAAAATTTTTACTTTATTAATATTTATATTCATTTATGATATTTCCTTTCTTTTCTCTATATCTTATTTATTATTTTTAATTAATCTTTCTTAATTTTCTGTTGATATAATTATACTATATATATTCATAAATTAACTATATTATTTTAATGTCATAATAAGATTGATTTAGGTTTGAAAATAGAATATAATCTATTAACGAGTTGAACTCAATATTGTCATCTTTAAATTAAGATGAATTTCTAAGTAAAAAATGGCAATTTATAATAGGAGAATTTGCATATGGAAAAAGCAATTTTGAGAGACAATCTATTTAGAAAGTATTTGGAATATCAAACTGGTGTTGTGGCAAGTGATTTAGTTACTACTCTGGCATTCATTCCAAAAGTATGGAAAAAATTGCAGAAAATTTGCGCAGACAATATAGAATATTTTGGTTCACATAGCACTTTGGAACAATGTAAAATAATCCAAATAAATCAAAATGACTATCTAGTCTTAAAATTTGGATTATTAGATTATGTTATTATTGATTTAAAACGTGGACAAAATGTGGCAAAGCAACTAGCGGATAATGATAGTAATTATTTTTTAAGAAAACATTTTAAAGAGTTAAAAATTAATTTAGATATTGCGGAATTAGGTAATGTCAGTACATTTAATAATCCTCAAGCATTAATAGATTTTTATTTTCAAAATCAAAGAGTATTAAATTTATCTACATCTTTAGAATATCGAATATCTATTGGGGAGGCTTGGTCTTACTTTTTTATCGATTTTGTTAATTCAGCTGCGCAATTAGGATTTCAAACTTCTGATCAATTTTTATATGAACAGCTTTTGTTAAATTATGATTTAACGCCTTTTAGAATGCAGGATGCCCAAGCAAAAATTGGTAGAGAAAAAATGAATGAAATGTTTTCGAAGATTAAATCTATTAAAATTCCAACTGAAGTTATACCACCAGACTTATATGAACAATACAGTTTGCAAAAAAAGTTAATAAAAAAGTAATAGATTTTTCTTAACCTATTCAGATTCTACTTTAGTCAAAATTATTGGCTTTTTTTGTGGGGCTTAAGGCAAATAACCATACGGATTATATAGTATTGCATACATTATGAATGGGATAGCATAAATGTAAATAGAAAGGGGGAATATAATTTGCGAAGAAATAAAATAATATTTCTTATAGCCTTTCTTGCAACTATTATTTTAATGGCTGTTGGTTATTCAACTTTTGCTACAGATTTTACTATTAATGGAACTACTGAAATTACTGGTGAATGGGATGTTAGAATAACAAATATAGCGGCTACTCAAGTACCTGATGGTTGTGATGCTGGTACCCCAATTTTTACTAAAGATTCGATTAAATTTTCTGCTAAGCTTAATAAACCAGGTGATGAAATTATTTATGAAGTAACTATAGAAAATTTAGGGACTATTGATGCAGAATTACAAACTATAATATTTACGGAAGAAATTGATGGTATTGAAGAAATTAACTATACTACTTCTGAGCTTAAGAAAGATTTAAATGCAGGTGATTCAACTACTCTCAATATTATGGTAACCTATGTCAAAAATACCGAAAGTATTCCCGATGTTAAAACTAAAACATTAACAGGGATAATTCAATATGTTCAGAAAGAAAATTCTTAAGAAGCAAAAATTATTTTTTATTTTAATCCTTTATATGCTAAGCCATATCTTCTTATCTGCTTATAATTTTTATACTTATTTTCTTAGTCCATTATTTTGGTTAGGCTTTCTACTTATTTTTTATCATCAAGATTTAAAACTACCAAAGAAAAACGAAATTAGCATTGCTTTAACTATATCTGTTATTTTCTTTATACTTTATTTAGTTAGTGGCTTTATTTTAGGCTTTAATAAAAATCTTGATAATCATACATTAATAGATATTTTTAAAAATTTAGAAAAAGTTATTTTACCTATATGGGGTATTGAAATAGTGCGTTATGAACTCATTAAAAGTAATAAAAATTATTTGGGAATTAACATTTTAATTACTATTATTATTATCATAAGTGAAATTAATTTTAAAAATTTGTTTCTGTCTCATAATATTATTTTTTTACATTATCTTATTTCAGTAATTATACCAATTATTTTTCAAAATATTTTATTTACTTATTTGTCTTTAAATTCACATTATGATACAGCAATAATTATTAGACTTTTTACAGAAGTACCTAAATACTTTTTGCCAATTATTCCTTATAATAACTGGTTTATTGAAGGGGCTTTTGCAATTATTAAAGTTTTAATTATTTATTATTTATTTAAATATTTTATTTTTAGTAGAAAAAATATCTATTATTCAAAAGGTTCAATAATACTTTATCCTTTAACTATTATTGCTTCTATTCTATTAGTATTGTTTATGCTTGGATTATTTAATTATAAACCTATAGCAATTCTTTCAAATAGTATGGATCCTACTTTTAGAAGGGGTGATATTGTTATTTATAAGAAGACCAAAAGTATTTTACCAGGAGATATTATTGTTTTTAAATATGAAAATCAAAATATTATTCATCGACTTGTAAGTATAAATGAATACTATATTACTAAAGGTGATGCTAATATTAATGTAGATCATCTAAAAATTAAAAAAGAAGATATTAAAGGGGTTTATCAATTTCATATCAAATATTTAGGCTATCCTTCTATTTGGTTAAATGATTTTTTTACTAAGGAGAATTAATTTGCAAAAAAAGAGCAAGAGAATACTAATTATTTTAAGTATTATTATTCTTTTAATGGGGATTCTTTTTTTAGAAGTAATATATATTAAGAAAAATATTCAAAAAAATAATATATACCAATTACAAAATAAAACATATTACGAAGTTACTTTAAAACCTAATAATTATTTTCTTAATAATAAGTTAGAAGCTAATAATTATTACATTGCTAGTTCAATTGAAAGTATTAATATTTATTTTAATTATGCTTTGAAAAATATGAGGAAGGGAAATATTAATTATTCTTATAATATTACAGCTACACTAAAAAGCTATGCTGATAATGGTACGAAGTTAATTTGGAGTAAGGATTTTGATTTAAAAAATGGCGATAATATAAATCAAGAAGAAAGTAAAATAGAGGAAAATTATAACTTAGATTATCAATATTATGTTAATTATGTTAAATCATTTCAAGAATACTTTAATATTAGAACGGAGAACTACTTATATGTAAAGCTGGCTATTAAAATAAATGACAAAGTAAATCCTTATGTTTTATTGACTATTCCTATTAATGAAAATATTATAGAAATATCGATGAAAGATAACAATGAGCTTTTAGAAAATAATTTTCAAAATATTAATCTTAATAAACTCATAGTTTTGGATTTTATACTAATATTTGTTATTTGGGTATTAAGTAAAATTCTATTTAATAAAGATATGGAAAAAGATATTTTAAAAAAATATCAAGATATAATTATAGTTATACAAAATGAACCTAAGATAAATAATAATATTATATATTTAACTAATTTAAGAGATTTAATTACTATAGCTGTAAATAACAATATAAATATCTTTAATTATCAAAATAACTATTACTCTATTTTAAATAATACTTATTATGTTTATATTTTAAAAGATATATAAGGACGTAAAGATTTGACTTTATGTCCTTTTAATATTAGGGATAGAATGGGAATTTTTTTAGGCATATGTGTTATAATATTTTATTCAGGTGATGGAGTATGTCGAAAATAAGTAATGTTCTTACTATGCTAGAGTATTTAAGTTCCGGGAGAAAATATAGTATTCAAGAATTAGCGGAAAAACTGGAAGTATCTCCTAGAATGGTACGAGTTTATAAAGATGAAATTGAAAAATCTGGTATTTATATTGATACTATTAAGGGACCTTATGGTGGATATGTATTAAATCAAAATATTAATGTTCCTAAGAGATTTATTACACCAAATGCTATTAATATTAAGAATAAAGATTATTTTAATTTAATAAATCGAGCTATTAAAGAAAAAAGAAAATGTTTTATTGAGTATTATTCTAAAGATGAAAAAAATATTTCAAGAAGAACTATTCATCCTTATGATTTAATTCTATTAGGGAATGAATGGGGAGTTGCTGCTTATTGTGAATCTAAAGAAGAAATTAGACATTTTTATATTAATAGAATTAAATCAATAGATATTTTAGAAAATTTTTATAACTGACATATATATTTCCTCTTCTTTTGTTATGATTAATTTAGAAAAAGGAGAGTTTTAAGATGGAACATAGACATACAGAAGCAGCAAAAATTAATTTTTCTAAATTAGAGGAGAGATTATGGCAAATAAATGATCCTAGTGAATTTACTTACATTAATTTTAAAGGCTTTAAGGAAAGTCCAACTTTGATTGTAGCTACTGGAGGGTCTAAAGCCGCAGCTCATTACCTTAAAATGTTTTTAGAGTCAAGAGGAACTATATGTGAAGTAATTGAGCCAAGAGATTATTTTTACAAAGAAAATATTAAGCAATTTGGTAGCTTAGTGGTAATTTCAAATAGTGGTAAATCAAATGGACTATTAGAAATATTAAAGAGTTTTCCAGGGAGTAGTTATTTAATTACTAGTGAATATGTTGAATCAGCACCACTATTTGATATTCTTTATTGGAGTAATAGTAAGTATAAAGAACGAGAGAAAAGTTTTATCTCAATAGTTCCTACTCTGGCTCCGATGTTAATGTTTTTGGAATTAAGTATATTAAAAGAAGCTAAAAAAGAGGAACTTTCTTCAGAAGATTTAATAAAAATAAATAAAAAGTTAAAACAGTTATTAGAGAGAAGTAAAGAACGAGTTGATAATCTAAATTTTAATTTTAAAGATACAAATCTAATTCAAGTTTTAACAGGATATGATACCTCTTGTTCTTCGGCAATTTTAGAATCTAATATGATAGAAACTGGTACTTCTAGTGTAGTGATTCATGATAAAGGTTCTTATTGTCATGGTAGAAGTAATTTATTATTTCAAAATCCAGAAAGTCCAATCATTTATTTAGCACATCAAATGAAAGGATTAGATAATGAATTATTCCCGCTACTTACACAAGAATATCCTAATATTTTTCTTTTCCATACCTTAGATGAAGATGCAAGTATATTTTGGAAAGAATACTATTTAGCTTTACAAATGTATTTTTTATCTAAGAAGATAGCAGATGATAAAGGGATTGATTTAACGAGACCGGAATATAATCCAAATATGGTAAAAAAATTATATAGATACAAAGGAGAAATGTAATATGGAAAACTTAACTTATATAACGGGAAACTATGGTAAATATGTTTCAGTAAAAGAAAAGTTTGAAAAAGCTGGAATCACAATTGATTATTTTAAATGTGATTTAGAAGAACCAAATATTAATGATATAGAATTTATATCAAAAGAAAAAGCTAGACAAGCTTTTGAAATACTTAAAACTCCTGTATTTGTTGCGGATTCAGGTTTCTATATAGAAGATTATCCTGGTAATCCAGGGTATCCGGGGGCTTTTGTAAAAAGAAGTGGCATATCATCAAATATTACAGAATTATTGGAAACAATGAAACAAGTACAAAATAGAAATTGTTGTTTTCTCGATTGTTTAACATTTTTTGATGGAAAAGATTATTGGCAATTCTTTGGTGTTAGCAAGGGTACACTTGCGCGTGAAATAAGAGGAGAACAAAATAAAAGAGCCAAATCAAATTTATGGCTCGTGTTTATCCCAATGAATTGTAATAAAACTTTAGCTGAGATGTCAGATGAGGAAAGAAATAATCGACCAGATAATAGAACAAGTGCGACAGATGAATTTATTAACTGGTATAAACTAAATTATAAAGGTCGAAAACTAGTTAAAAAGTTTTGAAGATGGTAACATAATTACTTTATTAAATTATTTTTTAAGCAAAATGGTACTACTTCGTTTTTTAAGGTATTTGATAAAATAGCTGTACCATCAGAAGATTCATACCATTTGAAAGCTTCAATTTCTTCAGAAGTATTAAGATTACCTTTTAATTCACCATTATATTTAAATACGTAGAAATGAATTGGAGTAACTCCATCACTAGTAGCAATTTCATTAAAGTCCATAACTAATTCAAATAAATTATTATCAAAGATGGCTTCTTCTCCTAATTCTTCGTGGCATTCTCTAATAGCAGCTTCTAGCGGGGTTTCTTTATCTTCTACTCGACCACCTATCATTTGATAGGTAGGTCTTTTTCTTGGTTTATCAATTAATAATTTTTTATCTTTAAAAAACATTGTACCAACTACGTCCATAATGATTCTTCTTTCTTTTTATTTAATTTAGCATTTTAAAATAAATTTTTCAAGTATAGTATTATTGATTAATTATAAATTTATGTTATTATATATTTGCTTTTAAGGGGGATTTATGGATAAGTTTGATAATGAATATTGGCAGAAATTATTGAATATTGCTTTAGAGAATTAAGGAATTAATGATCCATTGTTTCATAAATTTATGAGGGGTAAAATAAAAAGGTTGCCGCTGCAAATAAATGATTTTGGTTGGGGGGTTTTTCCTAGATTGAATACCGATAATATTTTACAGGATATTAGAATGGTTGTCCCTGTTGTTAGAGACATAGAGACTTTATGTGTTAATATCCATGAATATGTGCACGCTTATGAAATGTATACTTGTTTGGGAGAAGTTTATGAATGGCATATTGAAGAAAGTGAAGAAAAAGCTAAAGCAGCGGAGAAGAGATTTTTACTTCACTATAAATCTGATAACGGAGATATCGAATAGCATAAGTATGCTTAATAATTATGGTTTTAATATAAACTTAGGAGTTGATTCTTCTTTAGGAGATTGAGGAATTTCTGGTTGTGGGGTTGATTCAGTAAATACCTTATTTAAGTTAGCACATATTTGAGATATTTCTTTAAATTCTTCTTTAATACTTTTTTGAGTTAAATCAATTACTTCTTTTACTTTTTCCATATTGGCCTCCTATACAAGAGATTTTTGATTTTCTTTTAGTTGTGATTGAACATATTCTTGATAAATTACATAGTTAAGACGTTGAGCTGCTTCAATTATTTGTTTACTAATTGGATTTACCAAGAAGTCAGCTTGTAAATTATTTCTATTTTCTAATAGACAGAATCTTGTTCTATCCAAGGCATCTGCATCACGAATAACTGTGGCCATTTTAAATAATCTGGCTTGTTCTTCAGGTGGAATTTGGTAACGATTAAATAATTCTTGAATATCTGATAAGTGATGAAGAGCGTGGGCCTCAATTAGGAATTTTACTTCATAATCTTTAATATGCCTTGGGCAGTTTACTTTAGCAGCGTATTTAATGGCGCCAAGGCGACCGTGTTGATAACTATTATGATCATCAATACGGCCAATATCGTGATAAATAGAAGCTTCAATTATAGTTTTTACATCTGTTTCATTTAAACCTATATTATTAGCAATAAAAGTAGCAAATAAGGAAACATTGTTAGCGTGAGTGGCACCATGAATTGGGGACATTTCAAGATATAAATTTTCTCTAGATGCTATTTTGGCTTTTAAATAATCATAATTTGGCATTTGTTCAACTAATTTAAAGAACTCCATTATAGATAGTTGTTTAGGTAAGTCACCATATTTTGCTAGCTTTGAGGAAATTAGTCCTAGTGGATCGGTCTTTTCTTCTGTGTCGATTTCTAGGAAGGCTTCTTCAAAAGTATTTTGGCTTTTAGCTTCATTTTTTAGAGTATTACGACGTAATGAGCGGATTATTTCTTGGGGACTATATTTTAATTTAGCATTATCTATTTGGATAGCCATATCAGGATTTTCTTGAATAAATTTTTGAATATCAATATTGGCGTATGATTCTTGAAGTTGATAAGCAAATTTAGCTAGTTGGAAATTGTATTCATCGGCGAAATAATTATAATCTAAATCACCACCGGTAACAAAACGTGTATGTTCTAAACAGTTTACATCATTAATTAAACGAATAAACCAAGTTGAGGACCAGATAAAATTTTCTGGCTGAATTTCTAAATGATATTGTTCTACTAAACTTTTTAATTTGGGAAGAGTTAGTTCTTTTTCATTTTGAATAACCATTAATAGTTTTATAAAATTTATTTTTTCTAATGGATAATTGGCGTTTTGCATTAATTTTTCAGCTTTATTTAAAGATGAGGTTAGATTTTGATTTTCTTTACCATCCATATATGAACAAGTCCGATACTTAATAGCATCTAAGATATCAGACAAATCTATATTAGAATATAATTCGGGATTTTGACTATAAATATATGTAGCATAGAAAAATAGATTAGTCATATGACGATTATCATATGGGGTATTGGGTTGATAGATATTATCAGATTCTAATTCTTGGATTTTCTTGACAAAAGTAGGGTTATCAAGAAATGATAATAAATTGTCTTTAATATGATAAGAAGCTGTAAAATATTGAGCATTGGGTTCGGTTATTTGACGCTTATTAAAACGATTTAGACAATTATCTTCTTCTAAAGCATTAATAGCATTAATTAATCCTAATAAAGATTTAGGCGTTGTTTCATTTACTTTAGAAAGACACTGCATTTTAAATTCAAATTTTTGATATGGTTCTAAAAATTGAGATATTAATTTGTAACTACGAGATAATGTTCTTTCTCTATTCATTGTTTGTTCTAGTTCTTTATACATAGCTAGAGCTTCTTGACGATGGTTGGTTGCTAATAATTCCTCTATTTTATTCATAATAGTTTCCATTATATATTTAATAAAATTAGAATCAAAATAAATATCATTAACATTGGAAGTATAAGTGTTACCAACTATATTGTTAAGAGCTAGGGTGATTATTTCACTGATTGAACCTTCTTGATAATTTGTAATAACTTGCATTAATTTTGCATCAATTTGTTGACGTTGATATTTAGCAATTTTCATTCTATCAACAACTATGACTGGTAAGGGAGAGTTTTCTCCTAATTGGATAGCTGCTTTAACAGTCGATTCATATATTTTCTTTTCATTTTCATTGAGGTTTTGATAGTCTTCGCAAAAGAATACGACATATGATGGTTTCTTTTTAAAGGTTGAGTGATCACTTAAGTTTCTTCTTTCCCATACCATTTCGTTATGGGTATGTCTGGTGGAATTAGCCATAGTTCTTGGAGTACAAAATTTAGTGTTGGCTTTTCTAGCGGTATTAAATTGTTTATTAACTTCGGCAGAACCAATATCAAAGGGAGCAGATAATAATAGAGCTTCGGGATCAAAGTCAGTAAATCCTAAACAAGCGTGGCAGATACGGGCTGTTCCTAAGTTATCATTAGTTAAATAACTACAACAGAAACCATGAGATTGGATTAAATCAATATTCCAATTGGCATAATAATCATCTGGTTCTTGATGATCTGAATAAGCACCTAAAGAAGTCATTACTAAAGCAAATGGTTTTTGGGTAGAACCTAAACCAATTGGGGAATATATAGGTACTGATATGCCATCATTAGCAGGAATATATTTAATGGTACCATCTTCATTAATGATTTGTTTAAAACTAACAGTTTGCATTAAATCTTTACTATCTATATGATATAAAGTAGCATTATATAATTTAGCAAATTCTGCCCGAATACTCGAATCTAAATTAACTAAAAGATTTTCACTATGAATTACTCTTGGAGTTTCTTCAAATATTTGACGAAGTTTTTCTTCATCATCACATTTATAGACATTATTAATTAATGTCATTATATTCTTTAGTTCTTCATTGGTAGATATTTGGCAAAAATTTTCAACATCACTACAATAAACTTCGGCGATGCGGTTAAATTCTTCAATATTAATACCTAATAATGATAAAGCAATAGCTTCTTTATATTGATGATTGTTAATATAAGTAGCAATTTGATTATCTACAAGATGGTTGTAATTTTGAAGATCATTATAATTTTTGATACTAAAAGTGTTTTTTTGAACTAAGGTTTTAGCTAATACTGCTCGATCACTTGTAGATAATTCTTGATTAACTAAATCAGTAGCTAATTCTGAATATTCAGATAAGTTGGATAGGACTCGATCTAATAAGTCAATCCAATTAGCGTTTGAGGAGTATGTCATAATTTGTTTAATAAGGTTTAAATTGGCGGTATCTAAGGAACATAAGGCTTGAGAAATATCACGATGAGCACCAATCATTTCAAGACGATTAATATTTAAAAAGGAAAATCTTTCACTAAATAAACGATAATCAAAGGTGGTAAGAATTTCCCGATTATATTTTTTTAGGGCATTAAATTTAGTAGAAAATTGGTCATATGGTAGATTTATGTTTTGAGCACATTTTTCTAAAAGTAAATTAATTACTTCTTCATCTTCACACAATGATAGTGAGTTGAAACTTTTAGATAATTCTGGACGATGACCATCAAAACTACGAAAACATTCTAGCCAAGTAGATTTTAGAGATGGATTATCTTGGCAAACTTGGTAGCTTGCAAGATTGGGAATAAAATTATGTGAGAATGCATGACGGATAAGATTAGGATTGGGATTAGTGGCTAAACAAATACATAATAAATCGGGATTGGCTTCGATTATTTCAGCACAATAACTATCATTTTGAAGATTATTTTGCATTGTCTCTTGCATTTTAGGAGTTATATTTTCTAATGATAAGTTGTTTCCTAATTTGATTGCTAAGTTAGTTAGGTTAGCGCCAGCTAAAAAGGTTGCTTCTTGTTCTTTACTAAGTCCTTCTTTGATCTGCGTATATATTAAATTGGGTTTATTGTCTACTAAATAAGATAGCAATGGTTCTTTAAAGGTACGCTCTTTAGCATATATAAAATTTTTAAATGGTTCATAATCAGTTGTTTCATAAAGTTGGTCTTGATGAGCTGGAGAAAGTCCATCTAATAAAGAACCAAGAGATGGTGGTAGATCAATTTGAGGGACTTCAAGATTATTAGAATGATACATAGCAACTAACTCACGAAATATAGCTGGATAATGGTATTGTTCGATAGCATTATTAACAACATTTTGGAGAATTATATTATTAGAAAATGGTTTAGAAGAAATAATAATTTTAAGTAATTCTTTTTGTTCATCTAGAGTAAAAAGATTTAAATCGGTAGGTGTAATATCAACATATTTAGTTACCACTTCTTTAGCAAGTTCAAATAATTCTTCGTGAGTGATTTTATCTTTAACTAATTTTTCTACTTCGGTTACACTATTAAAATGTTGATAAGATTTTTTAATAATGCCTTTTAGACATCTAATAAGAGTTGAATGGTTTTTAATTCTATCTAATAAAACTTTATGACTTGATATATTACCAAAGTTATATTTCTCTAAGTAATCGGCGATAATATCTTCGGAATCAAGATAAGTTAAAAGATTGATTGGATTGCTGTTTAGTGAGTATCCATTCTTTTTTGCGAGAAGAGTATTATCAATAATTGAAATAATATCTGGTTGACTCATTTTGGATAAAAATTTTTCTAAACGAAAGGGAGGAAAATTAGCTATTTTAATAGATGTTTCTTCTGGAAATTCTCTGAAACATTTTCTTACGAAACGATCATCTTTGATATCCAATAAATAATTAAATACTGATTGGGATCTATATGTTCCTATAGAAGGGAATTCATTTTGAACAATGGCAGTTATAGTTTTAAATGCTGTCCTGTTGTTTAGTTGATTTAAATTAGCTGGGCTGAAGCATTGAGCTTCAACTAATTCTTTAAAGCCTTCATAACTTAATAAATTATAGTTTTTAGGATTTAAATTATTGGTATTATATTGCTTTTTTAGGTTTTCTACTAATCTTTTTTCCCAAAATGATAACGCCATCAAATCACCTTCTATGTTAAAAATATTATAACACGTCGTGTTACTAAGTAAAAGAAAAATAGCTGGTGGCTATTTAGTCTTTGGATGAAGAAAATTTTTCTTCTAATAATTTGGCAGGATATGATTTATCGTGCATAATTCTTGATATTGATAAGTTATGGTGGATATTATAGATAAGTTCTGCTATTTGTTTAGAACAGTCACAGATATGTAACCATTGATATTTTTCATATTCTTTAGGGATATAAGATAAATTGGTAGTATATATGCCATTAAATTTACCAGCTTTATAGTATTCAGCAAATTTATCGACTCCTTTAGTAAATAAGGCATAGGTTACAAAGATATAAATATTCTTTACTTTGCGTTTTTGAAGTTCATCTATAACATCAAACATACTACCACCACTAGATATCATATCGTCACTAACAATAGCAGTGAAACCTTCAAGATTGGGATTACCACAGTATTGGTGATCAATTACCGGGTATTTACCATCAACTAAATGATTGTAGTCTCTTTGTTTAACAAAACTACCTGCTTCACGATGGATGTGATCATAGTTAAAGCTATTTAAATAAACATTTCTTCGACCAGTTGCACCATTATCAGGAGCGACAAAAACTAATTTTTTTAGTTGACTTTTTGGTAAATCGTGGATGAAAGCTTCTAAGATGGTATTGGTAGCATAAATATTATCGAATTCCATATTATGGATAGCGTGTTCAACGCCTTGAT
>CANQIR010000011.1 GCA_947624095.1 uncultured Bacilli bacterium | reverse complement strand
TGTCTAATCCACCAAGTTGCATAAGTACTAAATTTAAATCCTTTATCATAGTCAAATTTTTCAACGGCTTTCATAAGACCAATATTACCTTCTTGAATTAAATCCAAGAATAATAAACCTCTACCAACATAACGTTTAGCTATACTTACAACTAAACGTAAGTTAGATTCAGCCAATATTCTTTCTGCTTCCTTATCTCCATTAGCAACTCTAATAGATAGAGCACTTTCCTCTTCTGGTGATAACAAACTAATTCGCCCAATTTCCTTAAGATACATTCTAACCGGATCATTAATATTAATATCCTTCGTTATTTCCGCATCATCTAATATTAGATTTTCCTCTTCACCTTTAGGTGACTCCTCATCAGTTGTTTCACTGACAACCTCTATTCCTTTCTCAACAAAGAAATTGTATAACTCATCTAACGAATCATTATCAACCTCTAATCCTTTAAGAGCCTCCGCTAACTGTTCAAAAGTTATATAACCTTGACTCTTCCCTAATTTTTCTAATTCTCCTTTTCTTTCATCCAAGCTTTTAATTGCTTGCATTATCCACACCACCTTTTTTTAATTCTGCAATTCTACTTGCTATTTCCATTTTCTTATTAATATCCGTCTCTTTAGCCATTTTTTCCTTTAGCTCACCTATTTGTGCTTTCACCATCAGCCGGTAATAAGTATTAATATATTCATTCATAGCCTCTTCTACCAAATTTTCTTCCATATTTAACGACATTATCTCCTGTAAAATATCATTTAAATTCTTATCCCCCATATATGAAATAAAATCTGCAATATTGATATTTCGATGATTAGCATAATAATACATTATTTCATTAGCTAATCCCCGCAATTCCTCATTATCTATAAATCCCAGACGTTTTTTATATATATTAATAAATTTCCCGTCATTCATCATATAATACAACATTTTTTTGGCAATTTCATCTTTTATATTTCTTTTTTCTTTATTTTTTGCCATTTTATTACTATTTTCTTTAATTACTAACGTAGTTTCTTTTTCAAAATTTATTCGTTCCTTTAATAAACTAGCATCAATATTATAATCATTTGCTAACTTATTTATTGTGACTTCCTTTAAAATATCATCATCAACATCTTTTAATATTTCGATTACCTCATTAATATATTGGGCTAAATCCGTTGGTTTATTAAAATCTTTACCTTCCTTTGCTCTAATAAGCCGAAAATCGAAATAAGATAACGGTTCTCTCAATAAATTTTGAAAAGCCTCAATCCCATTTTTTAGAATATACTCATCTGGATCCTTCGCCCCACTCATTAATATTACTTTCGTTGGGATATTAGCTTTTTGCAATAACATTCCGTCATTAATCATCCCCGTTAAACCAGCATTATCATTATCCAAACAAAGAACAACCTCTACTCGCAATTTTTTCAGTAACTCAGCTTGATTACTTGTTAAACTAGTTGTCATTAACGCTACGACATTTTTAATTCCACAAGCACTCAATCTAATTGCATCCATAAATCCTTCAACAACTAAAATATATTTCTCTCTTTTAGCTACATCCTTCGCATTATGGTAATTATATAACAACTCCCCTTTTTTAAAAATCTTACTTTCTCGGGTATTTAAATATTTATTGATTTCTTCTCCTCGGTAAATTCTACCACTAAAACCTACAACTTGTCCATCTTTATCCCATAAAGGGAAAATAATCCGCCTAACAAATATATCTCTGTCATCTTGGTTAACTAAACCAAGTTCCTTAACCATTTCCATACTATATTCTTTTTTATCAAATAAACTTTTTAATCCATCGCTTTTATCTAATGACAAACCAATACCAAACGTTGTGATGATATCTTCCGTTATCCCCCTGTTTTTTAAATACTCCATTGCTTGTGTTCCATAACTTGATTTTAGATTATTTTGAAAATATAACTCTGCTAAATTCATTACTTCGTATTCTTTTTTGAATGTTTCATTAATTTTTTTAGTACTTCCGGTCTCAATATGAATACCAACGCTATCCCCCAACATCGCTACTGCTTCATTCCACGCAACATTTTCATAATTTTGAATAAAGGTAAATACATTGCCAGCTGCTCCACAAGAAAAACATTTATATATTTGTTTATCTGGTGATACACTCATACTCGGTGAATGGTCATCATGAAAAGGACAAACACCCATATAATTCTTCCCTCTCTGTGTTAAAGGTATCCTTTTCCCAATGACATCCACTATATTTACTTTCTCTCTAATCGCCTTCAATGTCTCCTCAGATATATATGCCATTATTTCACCCTCTACTTATAATTATTATCACTACCCCCCTAATTTCCTTTTTTTTTTGCAAAAAAAATGCAAAAAATTGCATTTTTTCCTAATTTTTACCATTTTTTACTAAATTTTAGACAAAAACCACCACAAAAGAATATAAAAGAATTAACAAGTGAAGATAGTGATAAAGTATCTGGTACCTTAACTGGTTCAACTAATTCACTGACAAGTATTTTATTATGTACAAGTCCATCAGTTCGCACTTTTAAATTAGTATCCGCAACTAAAGAATATCTAGAATCGTTACTTATATGTTTAAGAACATAATTACCATAACCAAGAATCAATTCAAATTCACCATTACTTACTTTAAAATTCTTAACTACATTACCTTGCTCATCAACAACTTCAAAAGTACTATCATTATCTTCTATCTTGTAATTATACTTTTGAATATTAATCGTATTCTTGATTTTTTCTACGTTGATATCTACATTTGTATCCGCCTTATCAGTTATTTCTATCTCATAAACATTCTCATCTTTCTTAAAACCTAAATCTCGTTTTAAATACTTTATCGTATACTTACCTACACCTAAAGTAATTTTTTCCGTATCATTAATATTAAATTGCTTAATATAATGATCATCTAAATAAATACCATAAGTAACACCATCCATACATTTAGCACAATAAACATCATCAATTATTGGTACAACATTTAAATAACCATATGTTACTTCAAAATTATAAGTATAAGCTATCGTCTCATAATCACCAGGCATTAATATATAGGTACTATTATTTTGATAAACCATCGCCTTATGATTAAATCGGCTGCCAGTTTTTTTAAATGTTATTTCATAGTCATTAGTATCATCTACATTAAGTTCTAAATTGTTATCCTTAATATTTCCTACACTAGTAGTAAATTCACTAAGAACCTCATTACTATCTACTAAAACTTCTTGTTGTAGATAATTAACTTGTTTTTTTGCAAAATTAGGTTCCAACTTATGTCTTTCTACTAGTTGTTTTAAACTTTCAATTTCTTCTTCATACTTAGTAACAACTTTTCCACCCTGACTATCTAGAAAACTAACATTTTCTTCACCATATATCTCCTGCCATATCATTACCTGCGTAACAACATACCATTTTTGTGCAACATTCTTTTTATAGCCGTAACCATAATACATTAAATTAATTAGTTCTTTGAAAGTGTCTTCACTAATTGTACTTTCACTATAATTATCTAATTCAATGTCTTCACCCGGTTGTAACAAATAAACTACTTCGTCATTCTTATCATAATAAAAACTAATCTTTAAATCCTTTTGTTCTCCCTTATCCTGAACTCTAACATAAGCTCCTCTTATTTCATCTCCTTTTCTAAAAGATTCCAAAGCCATAACTTTGTTACAACAAGCTATCAATAATAGTGCTAAAAATAAAATTTTTCTTTGCAAAGATTTCACCTCCTTTCACTATATTTATTATAAAAAACTTTCCAATTTCCTCTAATTTTTTACAAATTTTGCCAAAAAAATAGTAATCTTTACGATTACTAGACATTTTTTGTAAATTAAATGTCAAATTTTTGACTTAAAATTTTAACTATTAAGCTTCATCCAACCAGCCATATTTTAAAGAGAAAAATCTAAATAATACTTTAATTAATGCTAATAATGGTGTTGCTAAAATCATTCCAATCATTCCAAAGAAATGACCAAATATTAACAACCCAATAATTATAGTAACTGGATGTAATTTCATTGCTTTACTCATTACCATTGGTTGTAAAATCATATTTTCAATTGTTTGTACGACAAATGCCACAATTAATGTTAAAATACCAACCCAAGTACCTTGACTAAATCCCACAATTACTGCAGCTGCTCCTCCAATATATGGTCCAATATAAGGTATAATATCTGTTATTCCACAAAACAAACCAAATAATACTGGAGCTTTTAACCCAACTAAGGCAAATCCTATACTATCACCAACAAATACCATTGTTGCTACTAATATTGTCCCATTTACTGTTCTTCTTATTTCTACGCCAATATTTTCTAATAAACTTTTCCCTTCAAAACGATATTTCATTGGTAATAAATCAATAAAATGTTCCCGCATTTCATCAAAATCAATCATCATATATAGTGCTACTATCAGTCCAATAGCAATGACTCCTACACCCGAAAATAAACTGCGTACTAAATTAATAATTGTTCCTGGTAAATTATTAGTAATACTTTCAAATACACCATAAATATTGTTAAAGGCATTTTCTTTCATCTGAACAATATCCAATGAATCTATAACTGCTAATTTATCAAAAAAACCACTAATAAAATTTTCTAAAGAAGTAATTATCTTTGGCACTTCTTTTATTAAATCATTTAATTGATTATACACGGTTGGTACAAGTACACTAAAGAAAATAGCAATTACTGAAAGAAAACCAACAAACACAATAACCGCTGATAAGCCTCTTCCTAAGCCTTTAGAAGAAAGACAACGAACTAAAGGATCAACTAACCAAGCTATCACAAATCCAATAAATAAAGGTGTAATAACTTTTAACACACTAATAATAAATTCTAATATTCCCCACTCTTTAACTAATAATGTTGCTAAGAAAATAACCCCAACTATCATTAAAATATAAAATAAATCAAGTATTTTTTTAGATAGTTTTACTACCTCATTAACTTGTTTATAATCAACCTCATTCTTTTTCATTTCATCACCCTATACTATTATCATAGCACAATTATTAGTTGAAAAAAAGACCATTATCGGTCTAATTCATCATATTGTCAATAGTATCCTTAGCTTCACATAACATCTGCTCTATAGATTTACTTTGCTTTTTCTCTATCATATATAAAGCACCCATACCCATTAACATTCCGCTAACAACTAAACCAGCACAATAACACATTTTCATACTAATCACCTCACACAATTAGTATGACCTATTCATTAAATATTATTCACCAATTTAGCAATTAATGAGGTTTTCCGTGCATTAGCATATTCATTATTAATCCCCATCAAAAATGCTTCTTCCTCACCAATTATTACCAAACTCTTCTTAGCTCTCGAAACTCCCGTATACAAAAGCTTATTGTATAACATTTTATAATAACTTTTACTTACTGGCATTATAACGTGTGCAAACTCACTACCTTGGGCTTTATGAATTGTAATTGCATACGCATGTTTAACACTTCCCATATCGTCTTTAGTATATTCCACTTTATTACCATCAAAATCAATAATAAATGTCACATTTTTCTTGGCATTACTTAACCTAATACTCTGAATATAACCGATATCTCCATTAAATACATTCGCATCCGGATTATTGACTAATTGTAATACTTTATCTCCCTCTCTAAAGATTACATCCCCAATCTTACATTCCAATTTTTCCCCATCACTTGGATTATAAAGTTCCTGTAATAAAATGTTTAAATTATCAATACCATTCTCCCCCTTATACATTGGAGCCAGTACCTGAATTGAATTTTCATTAAGTCCTTTTGCTTTACTCATTACCACTATCTTACCAATAGTTTCCCTTATTTTACTAGAACTTACTCTTAGAAAATTATAATCATCCTTTTGTTCATCAAAATTTTCACTTATCGCTTTTTCCTTTATTTCTCTTGCTAAAAATGGTATATAAGAATTCTCACTTTGTCTATAAATTCTTTCTAACGGACAAAAATCAAAAATATTACTATCAATTAAATCATTTAAAACTCTTCCCGGTCCAACTGATGGTAACTGATTAGCATCGCCTACCAATATTAATTTAATATTCGAATTAATTCCTTTTAACAACGCATCAAATAAAAATATATCTATCATACTAACTTCATCAACAATTATTAATTTGTGATTATTTTTATTATTTTCATTAACTTGAAAATCATTTTTCTCTTTATTCCATCTCAAATAGCGGTGAATAGTCATCGCCCCAAGACCAGTCGATTCACTCATCTTTTTCGCTGCTCTTCCCGTCGGTGCAAGTAGTGCAATATCTGTAATTACCTCTTTAAAATTTAACTTATTTAAATTGATATATAATTTCACTATCGCATTGATAATTGTTGTTTTCCCAGTCCCTGGTCCCCCAGTTATAATTGTCACTCTATTTTCTAAAGCTGTCTTTATCGCTCGTTTTTGCTCTTCATTATATTTGACCTGATAATTTTCTTCAATTTCCTTAATCTTGCCTTCAAAATTATCAATAGTTTTCTTATCTAGTTTATTGATTGCTAATAAATTTTTGGCAACACAATTCTCCATATCATAATATTCTGCTAAATAATACCTATTATCTTCTAAAATTACTAATCTCTTATCAATTAATTCCTTTAAATAATTAGCAAACTCTTCTTCTAAAAGAAATATCTGATATTTTACCTTCATAAAGCTATAAATTTCTTCAAAACTAAAATAAGTATCTCCTTCATTCATACTCATCAATTTTAAAGAGTTAATTATACAAGCCTTCACCCGGACATCAGTATTAGCTGATCCAATCATTCGTAAATAAATTCTATCTAATTTATCAAAATCAATATCCAAGTCCAAATTATAAATATTTTCTTTAACATATTTAACACTATCAATTCCATATTTTCCCAAAATTAATAATGCTTCCTTAATTGAAAATCCTAAGTTTTTTAATTCAACAATAACTTCATCAGTACTAGAATACATCAAAATTGACTCATAAATCTTATCCGCCGCTTTAGCCGTAATCCCCGGTACTAATAATAGATTATCCCGATTTTCTTTAATTAAAGTCAAAGCCTTATCTCCTAAAGTATCAACAATACTAACAGCTCTTTTTTCGCCACACCCTTTAATTAAAGAACTACTTAAAAATTCAATTATTGCATCTCTTCCCTCCGGCTCTACTCTTTCATAACTATCTACTTTATATTGATAACCATATCGCTCATGACAAACATAGCTACCATTGAAAATATAGTTATCTTCCGTATTTAATTCCGCGAAATATCCACAAAAAGTAATAATTTTATTCAAATTATCTTTCAATTCATCATCATCGGTTTCCCTAATTTTAAATAAACCAACTTTATACCCAGATTCACCTTCAAAAATCAAATTTCGCACTTTACCCTTTATATAGCTCATTTCTTCACCTCATTTCTCTTTTATTTTCTTTATTATTTTTTAACTATTCCACTTAAACCCCCATTAAATTCTCCTTCAATTTGTACTTCATAATCTTCATTGTTATTTAATTGATCCATAATATAAACTCGTAAATAATTGCTAGTATGTCCCACACTAAAATCTTTTGTAACTTCTTCTATTAAAACATTAACTACTTGACCAATAAACCTAGCATTATACTTGCTCTCTAATTCTTCACTAACTTTAATTAATCTTCTTGCTCGTTCTTTTTTTATCTCGTTATCTAAATGATTTGGAATTTCACAAGCTTTTGTCCCTTCTCTTCTAGAATATGGGAAAACATGAATTTTACTAAAATTAATCTCTCGGCAAAAGTCACATCCTTCCAAAAACTCTTCTTCTGTCTCAGAAGGAAATCCCACAATTACATCAGTACTAAGACTTATATCCGGTCTTATCGCTCTAATTTTATTTACTATTTCTTTAAAATAAGCTTTATCATATTTCCTATTCATCAATTTTAATATTCTATCACTACCTGCTTGTAGCGGAATATGCAAATGGTTACAAATCTTTGAATTAACTTTTAATTCTTCCATAAATTTATCATTTAACTCTGTAATTTCAATTGAACTAATCCTAATGCGTTCTAATCCCGAAATAGTACTAATTTTTTTAATTAAATCTACTAAATCATAGTCAGTTCCAATACCATAACTACCAGTATGAATTCCTGTCAAAACAATCTCTTTATGTCCATTTCTTACTAAGTCTAATACTTCATTATAAGCAACATTTATATCCTTACTTCTTAAATTTCCTCTTAAATAAGGAATAATACAATAAGAACAATAATTATTACAACCATCTTGAATTTTTAAAAATGCTCTAGTATGCGTAGTAAATTTACATACTTGCATATCTTCAAATTCTCTTATTTTTCCATTATCAAAATAACTATATTTCTGATTATTATTCCGGTAATCTTCAATTAATTCAACAACTTTACTTTTATCCTTTGTTCCAATTAATACATCAATTCCTAAATCATTAAGCTCCTCCTGATGATTCTGACACATACATCCACATGCTACTAAAATACAATCAGGATTTTCTCTTCTGGCACTTCTAATCAATTTTCTACTTTTAGCATCAGCCATATTAGTTACCGAACAAGTATTAACTATAACTATATCACTTTTATCTTTTGTCTCTTGAAAACCAGCTGCCAGTAATTTTTCTTGCATAATTTCACTTTCATAAGTATTTACTTTACATCCCAATGTAATAATTTTAAACGTCATTATACCGCCTCAATTCGTATTATATCATAAACTTCTTTATAAAGTTTTGCTTTTTCTTCCAATAGTTTAAAGTTACAACAACGTGCCTTAATATTAGAGGGCAACGTATCATTACAATATCTGAAATATAAATTTAAAGAAGCATATTGTACTTGATAAATATTTGCATTCAACCAATAAAGTTGCTTTTGTAACATTGTTTTATATTGTCTATCTAATACCTTATTATTAACTCCTAAATCTACTAATTGATATTGATTATTAATAACTGGAATCATATTATTAAAATTAATCGCTCCCAATTTTCCATTATCAATTTTCAAAAAATCCATTGTATTTTTCATTGTTAAATGCTTAGCCTTTGGACTAGCTAATGGAGCAAAATACATAAAGTTTTTAACGTCAAATAATACCCCAACAAATGGCCTAGTTTTCTTTGTAAAATTGTTATAGACCACCTTATTATCAAATTCGCGTAAATAATTACAATACGTAGGATTAATAGTTACTAATTTTAAAGTTTTCATCTTGACCACCCCTGTAATATAATTATACTATAATAAACATACGTTCGTCAACAAAACATAAAAAAATTAGAGTTTAGTCTCTAATTACTTTTTTGGTTCCCAATTTAATGGCTGGGTTCACCGCTTTTTTAGTTCCCAATTTAATGGCTGGGTTCACCGCTTTTTTAGTTCCCAATTTATACGGCTGGGTTCACCGCTTTTTTAATAATTACAGTAATATCTAATATCACTGACAAAATAATTATACAACAAATTTTATCTTATTACAACTAACAATCAAAAAGTGTCTTACTCATTATTTTCATCTTTACTTATCTTCAAATGCTTATATGACTTATCTGTTGCAATCCGTCCTCTTTGTGTTCGCTTAATAAATCCCTCTTGTAATAAATAAGGTTCTACTACATCTTCAATAGTAGTTACTTCTTCCCCAATTGATGTTGCAATAGTTTCTACCCCAACCGGTCCTCCATTAAATTTCATAATTAATGATTCCAAATACTCAATATCAATAGCATCTAATCCCGAATCATCAACATTTAATCTTTTTAATGCCATCTTAGTCGTTTCCTCATCTATTTCATTAATTCCTAATACTAAAGCAAAATCTCTAACTCTTTTAAATAATCTATTAGCAATTCTTGGTGTCTTTCTACTTCGATTAGCTAACTCCCTCGCTGCTTCATCAGTAATTGGCATTTCTAAAACCCTACTTGTTCTTTTAATAATCTCAAATAATTCATCTACTGAATAATAGTTTAATTTAGAAACAATCCCAAATCGATCCCTAAGTGGACTAGATATATCTCCTGCTCTAGTCGTAGCTCCCACTAAAGTAAATGGTGGCAAATCTATCTTAATATTTCTTGACGAACCATCTGGACTAGATACCACTATATCTAACTCAAAATCCTCCATAGCTGGATATAATATCTCTTCAATATACCTTGGCATCCGATGTATTTCATCAATAAATAATACATCTCCCGGTTCCAAAGAAGATAAAACCGCCGCTAAATCGCCACTTTTTTCAATTGATGGACCACTCGCTGTCTTCAAATTAGTCCCTAACTCATTAGCAATAATATGTGCCAGTGTCGTTTTCCCTAATCCTGGTGGACCATACAATAACACATGATCTAATACCTCATCTCTCATTTGACAAGCCTTAATAAATACCCTAATATTCTCTTTGATATCCGCTTGACCTACATATTCGTCCAATTTATTAGGCCGAATATTCAAATCCATATCTTCAAGTCCCTCTTCTTTAGCACTAAGTACTTTCATTTACTCACCTACTTAATAATAACTTTAAAGCTTCCTTTACCTGATCTTCCACACTTAAAGAAGCATCCACATTTGGTAAAATCTTTTTAATATCACCCTTTTTATATCCTAAACTTTCTAAAACACTAGTAAGTTCTTCAAATCCATCAGTCGTAAATAAATCTCTATCACTCGTTAATTTACCTTTTAAATCTAATATAATCTGTCTAGCCACTTTGTCACCAATCTTTGGAAATTTAGTTAAATAAATTAGATTTTCTCTTTCAATCGCATCCATAATCCCCTCGACACTACCAGTTGCAAACATTGGCATTGCCATCTTTGGTCCTACTCCCTTAACATTTATTAATTTAAGGAATAGTTCCTTTTCATCTAACTTCTTAAATCCATAAAGACTATATTCATCTTCCCTAATATAACTATATAAAAAAATTGTATACTCTTCATCTAATTGAAATGCGAAAGGATTTGCTACATATATTTGATAACCAATACCATTATTATCTATTACCACATAATTACTTCCCTGTTCTTTCACAATCCCTTTAATATAACTATACATAGATTCACTTCCTTACAAGCCATAGTATATCAAACTTTTGTTCAGACTTCAACCTAAAAAAAGAACCATTTTAGCCAAGGATAAAATTGACTAAAACTGGTCCTAAAATTAAAAGTAACATCAAAGGTATAAAAAATACTACACTTATTACACTAATCTTCACTGGCATTTTACCTATTTCACTTTTCACTTCTAATAATTGTTTCTCTCTTAAATAATCGACCTGATTATAAATCGATTCAATAATATTATTTCCAAATATTGATGATTGAGTAATATTTAAAATAACATTATTGATAGTTTCTGATGGAATTCTTGCTTTCATATCCTTTAAAGCTTCACTCATACTCTTCCCAAGTCTTATCTCTGCTAAAGTCTTCTTAAATTCACTAGATAATTCACTATCGATATTATCACAAGTCATATCCAAAGCTCCCTTTAAATTTCTTCCGCTTTCCAAAGTTAATGCTAAAACTTCAAAAAAGAATAATCCCTCATCATCTAATTTCTTAACCCGTTTTTTAATTCGATAATCTAAGAAAAAATACTCACTACCAAAATAAAATAAAATACTTATAATTGGTGCTAATATATATCCATTTTTACTTAGTATCAATACAACTATAAAAATAAATAATGTTAGAAGTAATCTTTTATTTAATAAATCTATAACATCATAATTATAATAAACTCCCAACTTCTTAACCTTAGCATCTACCTTTTTAATTGTCTTCTCTTGATAAATTTTTCTAACTAAACTATTCTGCTTCTTCATTATATATCAATCCTCAATACTTTCCTAATTACAATAATATATAAGATAAAGATTAAGACAATTAATGAAAAAATTACTGCACCCATCCCTGTTGTAAATAATGGCTTAAAATAACTTGGATTTAAAGCAAATATCACTAAACCAAAAACAAAAGGTAAAAACACTAATATCCTAAATACAAATAAAGATGATGCTGTCATACTCTTTAATTCATTTTTTAATTTTTTCTTATTATAGAAAGATTTTTCAATCGAAGCAAATACTTTAACGATATTGCCGCCTGTTCTATTAAGTAATGTTAAAGATGATGTAATGTACTTCGCATCGTCTAATTGTACTCGATCATAAAATCTCCCAAATACTACCTCTAAACTAAGTCCATAAGTAATATCCATATATATTTTTGAAAATTCATCACTTATTGGTCCATCAAGTTCTGTTTTAACTATCTCTATTGCTTGCATAATATTTCTTCCTGATTTAAAAGCATTATTCATAATAATAATTGCTTTTAATAAATCCTCTTCAACTCTAGCTCTTTTCTTAGCAAATTGAATACCAAGTACAATATCCGGAATCATAAATCCAATTAAGAAAGTAACTAAAAATCCTACATAACTAATCTTCACATATTGAAACATTACCGTTAAAATATGTAACCCAACCAAACAGAAACCACTTAAAAATTTAATTGCTACATAATCGATAGTTCTTTTCTCATTTCTTTCTTCATAAGTAATATGTTTTTCATATCGCATTGCATAGTTTCTTAAAACTACCGACTTATTAAGTAGATTACCTATGCCAGTAATCATCTTCCATAATAAACCTTCAAACTTTTCAAAAAATGATTTTTCATTATCTTTTAATGAATATAGGGCAAACTCACCAATTCTCTTTTCTTTTTTTATACTCCGTGAATTAACCATCAACCAAATAATTAAAAATAATAAAGCTAAAATAGTTAATACTTGCACTATAAATATCTCTAAGACAAATCCCTCTGGCATTTCTTCACCTCCTTAATTACTATTTTTTAATACCGGTAATCCTTCTATAACTCTTTCCTCTTTTAAACTACTAAAAATATCATCTACGCTAGTAATTCCTCTTGCTTTAATCTTCTTATATACTTTTGGAATATAATTATATAAAATATACTCTCCATCTACTTCCCCACTACTAGTTACTCCATTTAATTTAAAAGCAAATATCTCCTTTAATTGTAAATTACCATCTTTAATCCCTACTAATTCACATATACTTGTAATCTTTCTTTTACCATCACTCATTCGATCAATATTGACTACTAAATCTATCGCATTATCAATATATTCCCTAACCGCTTTAATGGGAATATCCAATCCACTCATTAAAACCATCGTTTCTAGTCTATTTAAAGCATCAACTGGTCCATTAGCATGTAGAGTTGTTAAAGACCCATCATGACCTGTATTCATTGCTTGTAACATATCAAATGCTTCTTTACCACGAACTTCCCCAACAATAATTCTATCTGGTCGCATTCTAAGAGAATTCCTTACTAAATCTCGAATAGTTATCTCGCCTTCACTTTCATAATTAACTGTCCTTGTTTCTAGTGAAATAACGTGTTGTTGATTTAATCTAAGTTCTGCCGCATCTTCAATAGTAATAATTCTTTCGTGATCCCCAATAAAACTACTTAAAATATTTAATAAAGTTGTCTTCCCACTACCAGTACCACCACAAACAATTATATTTAATTTACCCATTACTGCTGCTTCTAAAAATCTAGCCATATATGGTGTACAACTACCAATTCTAATTAAATCTTCAATAGTTGTCATCGTCTCTTTAAACTTTCGAATCGTAATGACCGGTCCTTTAGTACTAAGTGGTGGAATAACCGCATTAATTCTTGAACCATCCGCTAATCTTGAATCCACCATTGGATTAGTTGCATCTATTGTCCTTGCTAAAGGTTGAATAAGTCTTTGAATAGTTCTTAATATATGTTCATCATTAATAAATGATACACTATCATCTTTAATTAATTGACCATCTATTTCAATATATATTTCACTTGGTCCATTGACCATTATTTCC
>CANQIR010000010.1 GCA_947624095.1 uncultured Bacilli bacterium | reverse complement strand
GAAAAACTAGTCGATTCTCATCCTAAAACTTATAAAATCGTTGGAATTATTGAAAGACCTGCTTCCAGTATTGAAAGCTATTCCGCTCCTGGTTATACTTTCATTACTTTAATCGATGAAAAAAACTTAGCTGGCACCATCGATATCTTTGCTAGATACACCAAAAAAGGAGCTAAAAAACCTTACCTCTATACCGCTCAAATTCTCAATATCGATGCTAATTCTCTAGAAAAATATCAAAAATATGATTTTACTACCTATGAAGAACTTCAAAAATATCGTGATGAAGTCGCTAAAGCTAAGTATCAATATACTCTTAATGATTATCTTATCATTTTGGAAAATAATCCAGTCAGAGATAATACCATTGGTGGCTTAAGTACAGTTGTCGGTATTGTTATTGCTATTATTATTTTTACTTCCGTCTTTTGTATTAAAAATAGTTTTGCTATATCCATCACCGAAAAAACTAAACAATATGGTATGTTAAAAAGTATTGGTGCCACCAAAAAACAAATCAAGAAAAATGTCTTTTATGAAGCTACTATCTTAGGATTAATTGGTATCCCTCTAGGAATATTAATAGGTTTACTAGCTTCCTATATTTTGATTATTGTATGTAATTTCTTCTTAAAAGATATGATTAGTGAAGGTTTAAAACTTGTCTTTGCTCTTTCACCACTTGCAATCATCATATCCATAATTCTTGGCATTATCACTATTTATTTCTCAGCCTTACGCAGTGCTAAAAAAGCCACCAAAGTTTCCCCAATTGATTCTATTCGCAATAGTTCGGATATTAAAATCAAGTCTAAAAAATTGAAATCCCCTAAATGTATTCGCCGTATCTTTGGTATGGGTGGCGAAATATCTTATAAGAATTTAAAAAGAAATCGTAAAAAATATCGGACAACAACTATCTCTATTATTGTATCTGTCTTTATCTTTATCGCCTTGTCTGGTTTTATGAATATGGCTTTCTCATCCATTAAAAATGAACTAAATATTCAAGAGTATAATCTTTCTGTTGATTTAGTAGATTCCAAAGATAATAATGATATGTCTAATAAATATAACCAAATAATTGAATTGCCTTATATCAACGAGTATGCTATTTATCGTCATTCTAACTTGGAAATTGAACAAATAAATTATAGTAAAGAATACCTTAATTATAGTCATTTTCCAGATGATTACACACCATCAGTTGATGATTTATTAATCTATATCGTAGATGATCATACTTTCCAAAACTATGTTAAATCTATCGGCTTAAAATATGAAGAAGTAGGCAATAAGGCTATCCTCTATGATTATTATCGTATTTCTTCTTACGATGAAAAAAAAGATGAAAATGTCCTTCACGACATCCGTGTTCATAATTATCAAGAAGGCGACCAAATCACTGGTAAAATATCTGGCAATTCTGTAAAAGAAACAATCTTTACAGTTGGTGCTATCACCAACCAAAAACCCTTTGGTGTTCAAACAATTAATTATAATTTTATGGTAATTAACAGCAAATACTATTCTGAATTAAACATCGGTAAAACTACTGCTACCAGTATATATATTGACTCTAATAATGCCACTAAACTTCAAGATGAAATAGAAAAAATCTTAGTCGATGAAGATTATACTATCAATAATAGTGAAGAAAATGTCAAGATGATGCGTAATCTATTCACTCTAATTGGTATCTTCCTCTATGGCTTTATCATTGTCATAACTTTAATCGGCGTTACTAATATCTTTAATACTATTACTACTAATATGGAACTTCGTCGTCAAGAATTTGCTATGTTAAAATCCATTGGTATGACTACTAAAGAATTTAATCATATGATTCGTCTAGAAAGTTTATTTATGGGATGTAAATCCTTAATCTTTGGTATTCCAATTGGAGTAGCACTATCTTACATAATTTATATTTTCCTAAGAAGTACGGAAGAAGAAGCTTACCATCTACCACTTCTAGCTATTACCATAACTATTATCGCAGTCTTCTTACTTATAACTATCATTATGAAATATTCTCTAAATAAAATTAATAAACAAAATACCATTGAAACTATTCGTAATGAAAATATTTAATGGACGACCTCGTCCATTTTCTTGTATAATAAAACCCAAGGAGGATTCTATGAATATTCTATTAATTGAAGATAATATTTCTATCATTAAAGGTTTAACTTATGCTCTAACTAAAAATAATTATCATTTAATAACTAAATCTACTATCCAATCGGCTGTTGAATATTTACAAACTAAACCAGATTTAAACTTAATTATTCTAGATATTACTTTACCTGATGGTAATGGTCATAATTTATATGACCATACTATTCATAATTTAAATATCCCAACTATCTTTCTAACAGCTAAAGATGAAGAAGATGAAATAGTCTCTTGTCTTAATGCTGGTGCTGAAGATTACATTACTAAACCTTTTAGTACTAAAGAACTCCTAGCTAGAATTAATCGCATTTTATTAAGACAAGAAAAGAAAAATATCATTCATCTAGCTAACCTTACTTATGATATGGATAAATATGTTCTTTTAAAAGATGGCAATCCCCTAAACTTATCTTCCTTAGAATTAAAATTAGTCAATCTCCTTTTTAATAATTTAAATCGTGTAGTAAGTCGTAATACCATCTTAGATAAAATCTGGGAATGGACAGGTAATTATGTTGATGATCACACAGTAACAGTTTATTTTAATCGAATTAGAGAAAAAATCGGTAATGATATTATTACCACTATTAAAGGTATCGGTTATCGTATTGATGAAAAATAAAATAAAACTTAAAAAATACTTAATTATAACGATTATTTTTTCTCTAATCATCAACATATCTTTTATCTTATTAAATATTTATGAATATCATATCTATAACCAAAATTACAATCAAAAAATATCTAGTATTGTTAATATCATTAATGAAAAATATCCTAATATTACTGAAGAAGAACTAATTAATATTCTAAATAATCAGGAAGATAATCCCGAACTTTTAACTAAATATGGTATCGATTTAAATAAAGATTCTATTATCTTATCTAATAATCAAGCCTTTAATCATTTTCTTATAATTGAATCATCATTTATCTTCTTTAGTCTTCTTATTATCATTATTATCTTCTTAATTTATAATCATCATCAAGAAAAAGAAATCAAGAATCTAACCAAGTATTTAGAACAAATAAATAATCACAATTATGATTTGAATATTGATTCAATGAGTGAAGATGAGTTATCTATCCTAAAAAATGAAATTTATAAAACTACTATAATGCTTAAAGAAACTGCTAATAATTCTACTACAGATAAATTAAAACTAAAAGAATCCTTAGAAGATATTTCTCATCAATTAAAAACTCCTCTTACTAGTATCTTAGTTATGTTAGATAATTTAATTGATGATGAAGCAATGGATTCTTCTACTAGAGTAGATTTCTTAAGAGATATTCATCGTCAGATAATAAATTTAAATTTTTTAGTTCAATCTCTTTTAAAATTATCCAAATTTGATGCTAATACTATAACTTTTATTAATGAAGAAACAACCATCGATCATCTTCTTAAAGAAAGTATTAAAAATGTTTCTCCTTTATGTGATTTAAAAAATATCAAAATCGATGTAGTAGGGGATTTATCTTTAAAATTAAAATGTGATATTAGATGGCAAATAGAAGCCTTAACTAATATCATTAAAAATTGTGTTGAACACTCTCCCTCAGATTCGCCAATCTTAATTGAATATAATCAAAATAATATTTACTCGCAAATTGTAATTACTGATTATGGTGAAGGAATTAGTAAACAAGATTTAAAACATATCTTTGAAAGATTTTATAAAGGTAAAAATGCCAGTAGTGACTCTGTTGGTATTGGTCTAGCTTTAGCTAAGACCATTATCAATGCCAATAATGGAACTATCGAAGTTGATTCCAATAAACAAGGTACTAAATTTATTATTAAATATTATTGAACTTTGACAAAACTAGTTTTAAATGCTAAAATGTATCTATTGAAGGAAACTTCATAAAATAAAAAAGGAACATTCAATTTTCACTTGTTGGATGTTGCCAAAAATTTGCTGTTCACCTAAATCAAGTTGCTTGAGTTAGGTGATTTTCTTTTTATATTAAAACTATAAATAGTAATAATATTAATAGAAAGATAAAGAAGATTAAGGATAGAATTAAAAAATCCTTCTTGTTCATATTATCGCCTCCTCTCAAAAGAGATTTGGCAATCACCCAACTATTAAATGTTCCTACTTAAAATATAACATTTTACTTTAAGTAAATCAACACTTGTAAATATTCTAAAATAAGAGTATAATATTTACATGAAGGAAACTTCATAAAAGGAATATTCAATTTTCGCTTGTTGGATGTTGCCAAAAATTTTGATGTTCACCTAAATCAAGTTGTTTGAGTTAGGTGGATTTTTAATTCAAAATTACGAAAAGTAATGCTATAAGTAAAAGGGTGCTAAGGATAACTAAAGAGAAAATTAAAAACTAATATGTTTCCTTCATTATGAATATTACTTCATCTCAATTGTTGGCAAGTTTACTAAGGCGAACTCCTAAAGGTTCGTTTTTATAATAACTTTATAATTTATAAATTAAAGCTAGTATGTTATAATGCTTGAAGGTGATTTTTATGCAACAATTAGCTTTAATAACTGGTGGTCATCATTCCCTTGGCCTTGCTATTGCTAAAGAATTTGCTAAATCTGATTATAACTTAATCATAACCTATCATACTAAAGAAGATTTAGCCTTGAAGACCAGAGAAGAACTTATGAATACCTATCATATCAATGTCGATATTTTTCCAGTTGATTTAAGTAGGGAAGAGGAAACCTATAATTTTACTAAATTAGTCAAAGAAAAATATTCTAGTTTAAATGTCATTATCAATAATGCCGCTTATACAGTTGAAGAAGAATTTTCCAAGAAAAATATTTCTGATTTTTCCAAAATTCTCACTGTTAATACAATTGCGCCATTTATTCTTACTAAAGAATTAAGCAGTATCTTATCTGATAACTCAGCAGTTACTAACATATCGTCTACCAATGGTATCGATACTTATTCACCGCTTACCTTAGAATATGATGCCTCTAAATCCGCTCTTATAAATCTAACTCATAATTTAGCTATTGCTTTAAGTCCTAAAACTAGAGTCAATGCAGTAGCACCCGGTTGGATTTCTACCGATTCTACAAACTCGATGAATCCTCTATATAAAGAAACAGAAAAATCCAAGATTTTATTGAATCGCTTTGCACCCCCCGAAGAAATCGCTTCTGTAGTCTTTGCTGTTTCAACCCAATTTACTTATATGAATGATGCAATCATTCGCCTTGATGGAGGTGTTAATAATGCTAGATAAAATTTCTCAAGTTGATGAACTAATTAAACCAATTTTAGCTAAAATTGATGAAGATTGTCTAATTAATAGTAAAAAAGTCTTATCTGCTTTTCAACACCAAGCAGTTACTGAAGCTCACTTTCATTCAACTACCGGTTATGGCTATAATGACCTAGGTAGAGATACAATCGAGAAAATCTATGCGGAAATCTTCGATGCCGAAGATGCCTTAGTTCGTACCCAATTTATTTCTGGCTCTCATGCTCTAACCGTAACCTTATTCGCTCTTTTACGTCCTGGCGATACTTTACTAAGCATTACTGGAACCCCTTATGACACTCTTCACGAAGTAATTGGTATCAAAGATAACCCTAGCTCCTTAAAAAGTTTTCATATTAACTATGCCCAAATAGATTTAATCGATAATGAATTTGATATTCCTAAAATAACCGAAACCTTAAAAAACCAGAAGATTAAAGTTATTGAAATCCAAAGAAGTAAAGGTTATTCCACTAGAAAAAGTATTACCATTGAAAAATTACAAGCCGTAATTAAAGCTATCCGTAAAGTAGATAAAGAAGTAATTATTATGGTTGATAATTGCTATTGTGAACTAGTTGGTACGCAAAATCCCATTGCTGTTGGTGCCGACATTGCCGTTGGTTCTCTAATCAAAAATTTAGGTGGCGGAATCGCTAGCAATGGTGCCTATGTTGTTGGTAAACGTAATCTAATTGAACTAGTGGGTGAACGTCTTACTTTGCCAGGTGAGGGTAGAGAAGTAGGACCATCTTTAAACACCAATAAAGAAATATTACAAGGCTTATTTCTTGCTCCAAGTGTAGTTGCTAGTAGCTTAAAAACAGCGGTCTTTACAAGTGCTTTATTATCTGAACTAGGATACGTTGTTGAACCAAAATATAACGAAGAACGAGCCGACATTGTTGAAAATATCATCTTTAATAATCCTGACGATTTAATCCATTATGTCCAAGGTATTCAAATTTCTTCCCCAATCGATTCTAACTCCTTACCAATTCCTTGGGATATGCCTGGATATGATGATCAAGTTATTATGGCTTCCGGCTCCTTTACTCAAGGCTCATCTATCGAGCTATCTTGTGATGGACCCCTTCGTCCACCCTATATTGCCTATCAACAAGGTAGCTTAACTTACGAATATGGTCGCTTAGGAGTCATTAATGCTACCAAATACTTATTAGAAAAACAACATAAATAGTCATAAATATTTCATCACCCAATAAATTATATTGAGGTGATTTTTTATTAAAAAAATCAAAATCGGTATTCCCAAATCCTTAATTTATCCGAAGTATCAAACCTTTTACCAAGTATTTTTTAAAGAATTAGATATCGAATTAATCACTTATGACTTAGAAAAATTAGAAAACCTTGCTATTCCCTCATCATGTAATCACCTAAAAAAATTTATATTAGAAGTTAAACAACTCCAAAATCATTGTGATTATATTTTAATTCCCACCCTTACTAGTTTAAAGAAAAATGACACTCTATGTCCTATAATAACTCACTTAGCAACAATTACTAAAACCATTATTCCGGAAGCTCAAATCCTTACTTACGAAATAGATATTACCCAAAAAAAAGATGAATTAACTGGTATCATCTCCCTAGGCCATCAACTAAAACTTCCTTATTCCAAAATTACCAAGGCTTATCAAATAGCTAAAACTAATGAAGAATTATTTTATCAAAATAAATATACAACCACTAAAAACTTACTATTAAATAACAATCCCAAACTATTAGTATTTGCTGATACCTACACCCAAAAAGAAAATATCTTATCCCAAATCGATACCAATAAAATAACCATCATTTTTACAGACTTCTTAGATTACCGATATAATAACATTTCCCATATCCACTTACTTAATAATGTAACTGACACCTTCATTAAAGAAAAATTAAAAGCCCTAGAAACTTCCTTAGATAAAATAAATGGAATTATCATAGTTAATGAAGATTGTTTCTATTCCCAAATCCTTACTAAGTATCTCTTATCTAAAATAACTAATGTCCCAGTATATCAATATAAAAGTAATGAATCTTTACAAGATTTTATCAACCTATGCCTATCCAAAGTAGAGGAGGAATCATATGGCTCCTAAAATATCTCTAACTACTACCCAAGATGTCGCCTTTACTTATTTAATTCAAAATGCTACCCATATACCTATCTTAAATTATTCTTTAGATAAATCTTCATCTACAATATATCCTTATAAATATAATATGATATATCATCAAGCATCACTTAATCTTAGTAACTATGCCACTATCTTAATCAACACTCCTAACACCTTATCTTCCTATGAATTTGAATTACTTACTAATGACTTAAAGAATACTTATCGTTTTACTAGCTTTAATATCTCTAAAACTCCCAATCTATCCGAATTATCTAAATTATTAACAAGTCTTAATCCGCACATATCTCTTATATCTAAAATCCGTCTTTTAACTAAATATTATCTTTTGAAAAAAATCCTTACATTTACCAACTACTACCATTTTGATTATCAAATGAATACTCAATATCTTACCCAAAAATCTCTGTTTGCCATTATAAAGACTTTTTATAAACATAATAAAATAATCAATAAATCCTCATCTACTATTATTTACAATCCAACTAATATTTTCCTTTCCTCTGATATTATTCCTCATCCATATCACTATCTAAATTATCCGGTTAAATTAAAAAAACTTAAAAAGTATAAAAATATTCATTTTATCTTTGAAATCAATAATCCCGAATCTCTAGTTATATATTATGAATTATATCAGTATTGTCGCCAATATCATTGTAATCTAATTATCCATCAATATTGACAAAGTAATCTAACTATTATATAAATAACACAGGTGATAATATGTCTTTAATAGATGAAATATTACAAATAGATTTAGATGCTAATGGCTTCCCCTTAATAAATGAAAAAAATATTAAACTAATTAATTTCTGTATATCCAATGATTCTCGGTATCGCAACGAAGCTGATAGTGAGTACCCATATTCCATTAAAAACTTAGTCCAAGAATATATTAAAAATCCCACAGCTGATAACTTAATGAATTTAATTGAAAATGTTGATAAACAAAACTCAACTCATCTTTCTGTATCTGGTAAAAATAAAGATGCTGATAATAAACAGGGTAGAGAACTAACTAAAAAATATTTAATGCAAATACCTGATTTAATCGATAAGATAATTAGTGGTGATCATACTTTAGTAAATAATATTGCTAAAAATGCTATTACTAAAAACAATGCTAATATGGATAGATATATCATTAGTTTTGCTTCTAAATTTTGTACATATATTCTGCGCTATCATCCAACCGCTTCTAATAAAAACCACTATAGTATCTATGATAGTGTCTTATCAGATATATTACCATATTATTACTATCAATACGTCCATCATAAAACCATCGATGTCCGTCGCGATACATTAAAAGAACTTCCCAATGGTTATGAAGTTTACAATAATTACATTAAAGAAATAATTGATAATAGCAAATGTCCAATATCTCGTGAAGATTTTGACCATCTATTGTGGTATTACTTTAAAGGCGATAGAGATATCAAAGATAAAAATTATCAATCACGAACTACTAAAGCCATAGCGTGTATCAAATCTTGAAGGAGCATAAAAGCTCTTTTTCTTATGGCCAATTTAAGGTATAATATTTACAGAAAGAAGAATAATTATGGATATCCCTAAATCTTATATCAATGATGTTACAGATAATTTACACTTACAAGACCGATTGTTGACAAAAATTAATGACAATCTTTATCTCAGTAAACAAGAAATCGCCCTCCTTGAACTTAACCATATTCCATATCAAACCTGTTCATCATTAAAAGAGCTACTTATGTTAGTCGAAGAAGAACTTGCAAGTGTTGACTATACCGATGATGATTTAGAGAATTTATCCGCTACCTTAGCTGAACGTAATTACTACTACTTTACTAACAAATAGAGGTGAATCATGAATATCTATCTAATTCCCATTAAATATGCTTTACTTATTTTTCCTTTTCTAGCAGCTTTAATAACAATTCCTTATATTATAAGACAATATCATAAATATGGTTCAATCCATAAATTAAGAGTCTTAATCGTCTATTCCTTTGTTCTTTATATGCTTACCGTTTTCTTTTTAGTTATTATGCCTTTACCAAGTAGGAGTAGTGTTGCTAATTTAAATATGGCTAAATATCAATTAAAGCTTTTTGATTCTGTTACCAATCTGTGGTATACCATCAAATTAAATCATCTTAATTTTCTAAATATCTTGAAAAATCCCATTTTCTATACAACTGCTTATAATATCCTTTTAACAATCCCTTTTGGCATCTATCTACGTTATTATTTTAAATGTGGCTTTATCAAAACAACAATTCTTTCCTTCTTATTAAGTTTATTCTTAGAAATAACTCAATTAACAGGCATCTTCTTTATCTATCCTCGAAATTATCGCTTATTTGATGTTGATGATCTTTTCTTTAATACTTTAGGCGGTATTATTGGCTTCCTTATTGCTCCTATCTTTATGAAATTTTTACCATCTCGTGACGAAATTGATAATTCTTCTTACTTAATGGGTGAAAAAGTATCTTTCTTAAGAAGAACAATGGCTTTCACTATCGACTTTTCTATTTTTATCATAATATTTACTATTTTCTATATTACCAAATTTCAAGGTATAAGTAATATATTGTCTTCCCTAAAAGTTCGTTATCTCTTCCTTATTACTTACAGTTTCTACTACTTAATTCTCCCCACTATCTTTAAAGGTCATACTCTTGGTAAATCAATGGTTAGTATTAAAATCACTACGCAAAAAAGTCCCAAATATCTACGTTTCAAAATATTTATGCGTAATCTCATCCTCTATTTCATCATCCTTGCTTCTCCAATATACTTAGCATTGATTCATCATCATTTCCACTTAGACATTGTAGTTCTCCTAAGTATAGCCATTATTATCTTTATCATTTACTTATTAATAATCATTTTGCTTATAAGTGGCAATTACTTACTCTATGAAAGATTAACCGATACTCAAAATTTGAGTACAATAACTTATAATTTACAGCCTGATTTGCATATTGAAGAAAAATATGATAATATAATGCCGAAGAAAGGGGAATTGTGATGGATGCTCAAACCTTTAAAGTCCGTAATAAAGATGGAAATATAGTAGAAGCTGAGCTATTAGAAAGAACTACATTTAATGGTAAAGATATCGCTTTTTACAGTATTGACGGAAATAATGATATGGTCGATATCTATGCTTCATATATAGTTAAAGATAATGAAGGATACGAAACACTACAAGATATAACAGATGAAGAAACATTAATATGGGCAGTTGATTATATTAATGAACTTGCCGAGATGGGGGAATAAAAATGGAAGAAAATGAAAGAATCAATATACGACCAGATCAAATTCATATAAGTGATATTGGTCGTGTTATAACAAGTGTACCACGGGCACTTTTAAATACTATTAAAAGAAATTTAAAACAACATAAAATTGATCGAGCTAAAGCTAGAGAAGAACGTCGTAATTTACGTGAGCAAAGAAAAATTTCTAATAGAAATCGTCGTAAAAATTCCAAAGTTAGAAAGTTTTTTGCTGGTATAATTAACGAAAATCCAAAAGCAGCTGAAAAAATTGCTCAAAGAGAAACTGAAAGAGATACCCAAGATGAAGAAGAAACTGAAGAAAAAACAACTAAAAAAGGTTTCTTTGCTAGATTAAAAGAACGTTTTACTAAGAAAAAATCTAAAAAAACTTCCAAAAAAAGTGGCAAAAAATCAACAGAAGATGAACCAGAACAACCTGATCAACCAGAACAACCGGAACCAACTAAAGAAGATAAAGTTTTAGCCGTTTTTCACTTTAAACCAACTGAGAAGGTTGAAGTATTAACACTATTAAATCGTTTAATCAAAGCTAATAAGGATGGTCAGACAGTAGATTTAGAAACTTCAAAACGTTTATTTAAGTTATTAGATTTTAATCGTAAGGGTAGCAATAATGAACCAATTGTTGAATTTTTTAACGGTGAACCAAGTAACGAGTCCAAAGGAAAAATGTTATCATCTTATCCTCAAACTCAATATCTAGTTTGGGAAATGACTCCAAGTCAAAAAAGTACTTTTGAATCTTTGTTCAATTCTGTAACTAAAGGTGTAATAGAACAAAGTATAATTGAGTCATGGACTAAATTTATTGAAATGGATAATATCCATAGTATGAATGAAAGAATGGCTTTCTTCTTATTAAAAGAAAAAAACCGTAATAAAACATATACTGAAGAAGATATGCGAAATTATGCTAGAGTTTATGGTCATAAAAACGATGATGGATACTTTGTATTACCATCTAAATATCGTGATGTAAAAAAAGTAACTCGTGTCACTGAAGTGCCTAAACCAAATACGCCAACACCAGTTACTCCAAAACCAGTAGCACCTGCACCACAACCTGTTCCAGAGCCAGTTCCTCAAGAACCAATTACTGTTTCACCTGCAGAACAACCTAAGCCTAAAAAAGTTCAATTAGAATGTGCTCAAACTAAAGAAGAAATAATGCAAGCTATAACACATCCAAAAGATGATAGATATTACTTTATAGTTTATAATCATACTCCAGAAGAAAAAGCTAAAATCGACCGCGTAATAAAAGATATCTTGGCTCACAAAAATACTGAAAGCCAAGCTATAGATTTCCTTAATTGGTATAACGTTAGTAACCACTTACAAGGTGAAACTCCATCTATAAAAGTTTATTCTACACGCCAAGAATCTTTATTAGCACCTTCAGAAATTATTGATCTTCTTGATAGTGCTACTGATCAAATTTTACAAGAAAATGATCCAGCTACAAGTATTATTCACGACGTAAGTGGCTTTGGTTTACAATCAGAACTAGCAACTGTTGATTCAAGATTGATGGGAGTTAATGAAAAAGTTAAATCAATCCTATTAAAAGGCGCAGCCTTTGGCTGTATTACAAACAATACCAAACGTCGTAACGGTTTCCAATCATATTTAAGTCAAAGTTTTGCTGAACAAATGTCAAGAATAGTCTCAGAAGCTCCAACAACAGAAGCACCGACACCAAGAGAGCCAATACCAAGAGCTGTAACTGAAGAAGCAGCTGAACCTGAAATAACACCAATAATGGAAGAAACTCTAGACACTCAAGAAGCAACTCTTGATACTCGAAGAACTATTAAAGTTAGTTTATCTATTGGTAGTCATCCAATTGGTACTAAAGTAATAAGAATACCGAAATCTATTTACCAAAGATTGCCAAAAAATAAACCCCATCATCAAGACTATACTGAATCTCAAGGCTTAAATATGTAGCTAAAGAACCTATAAGAGCATAGGTTCTTTTATATTGAAAAAAACTTTAAAATAGAGTATTATTTTATTATAGGAAGGGGTATCAAAATGGGGCTATTTAAGAAGAAAAAAAACAATACCGAAGTAGAACTCCAAAATGCTACAACAATTGAAAAGTCTGAAGAAGTTTTTATCAAATCTACAGAAGAAATAAATAAAACAGATGGCGTCGTCGTAATAGCTACCATTGGTGAAAATGCTATCACTCCAAGTAACAATCCGATGCCTAAGCAAATAGATATTGATGAACGTCGTCAAAGAATAATTGCTTCCAAAAAAGAAAAGCAAAAGAAAAAAATTAAAAACTCTGTTGCTAATAAAAAAGCTAGTACTGTAACTTCTCTAATTGTTTTAATCGTTATTGGTATCCTTGGTGGCTTTTATTTCTATATTAAAAAACAAAAAAATACCGAATTATTTACTCTAAAAACTTTAAATGTTGAATTAGGTAGTAAATTATCTAATAGCGTATCAAATTATGTTAATAAAGATGAAATAGATGAGCTTGCTTATACTCTAGACATTAGTGGCGTAGACACTAGCAAAGTAGGGGAATACAAATATAAAGTAACTTATCAAAATATTACTAAAGAAGGAACAATAATAGTTAAAGATAGTACAAGTCCATCAGTAGAAACCAAAGACTTAATTATCTCTGTCAATGAAAGTTTTACTCCCGAAGATTTTATCAATAAATGTTCCGATTTATCAAATTGCCATTATATCTTTGAAAATGAACAAGTTTTAAATAGTAATCAACAAACCGGTGAGTACGAAATTTATATTGTTGTTACTGATGATTATAATAATGTAACTAGAAAAAAAGCAACATTAAAAGTTGTTGATAATATTCGAACACTAACCTGTACTCAAGAAACTCCATATGATGAAAGTAGCGGCTACTACAAAATTAGCTATTTTGAAATTTCTTATTACGAAAATACTTATCTACGACATAATATATATAATGAGTTCCACTTTAATGATCAAGATAAATATAATAATTATGAACAAAATCTTAATGATGGTAAACACACAGGCTATACATTTGATAGTGAAAAAAGAGTAATAACTAATACCCCAGTATTTAATCTTAATCCTGATTATAATATTAATAATTATTATGAGAATTATACTAACCAAGGCTATACTTGCCGAATAAAATAAACCTTAATTGACTTGCAATTAAGGTTTATTATTTATGCTCCGGTAGGACCAGTAGGTCCAGCTGGAATAGTTAAATTT